>JANORI010000204.1:0-7343 GCA_031415235.1 Acidobacteriota bacterium
GGCTTGCCGAACTGCGCCACGAACTTCCCGTCTTGCGTGAACTTCAGGATGTGCGAGTCGCCCGCCCCATTCCCGCCGATCCAGACCATGCCGGTGTGATCCACGAAGATGCCGTGATTGCCGGTGGGCCAGTCGTAGCCCGCGCCGGGCCCACCCCAGCTCTGGACGAGATTGCCCTGCGTGTCGAAGGCCAGCACGGGGGGCGCGCCCGCGCAGCAATCGCCCGCCTTGAGCTCGAGCGCCTTCTCGTTGGCGTCGAGCGTGGACGAGCCGCGGTGGATGATCCAAATGCGATCGCGATCGTCGGCCCACACGCCAATGGCGTTGCCGAGCACCCAATGATTGGGCAAGGGCTTCGGCCACATCGGATCCACCTCGAAGCGCGGCGCCTGCTTCGCGCCTTGCGCGCGCGCGGCCACCGAGCGTTCGAGCGCCGCCTGTCCGAGTCCCAGCGCCACGAGCACGGCCAGCCACACGGCGGGTCTGAATCTACGGGTGCGAGTCATATCTGACCTCCGGAGATGAACGCGCGGTCTAGTGGACGGGCCGCGTACGCGCCGAGTCTACCTCAGGTCGAACCGCTGCTTCGAGGTGAGCGAGAATAGAGCCCGCATGCAGAAGCAGCACTTCATCGACAACCGCTGGCAGGCCGGAAGCGGCGGCGAGACGATTCCGGTCGTGGACCCGAGCACGGGCGGGGTGTTCGGCGCACTGGCGCGGGGCACCGACGCCGACATCGCGCGGGCGGTGGCGTCCTCGCGCGCCGCCGTGGGTGACACGCTCGACGGTCCGTGGGGACGGCGGTCGGCAGCGCAGCGCGGACGTCTCATGGCGCGGCTGGCCGCGGCCGTCACCGAGCGCAACGAAGAGTTCGCGCAGCTCGAGGCGCAGGACACCGGCAAGTCGCTCGAGACCGCGCGCGTCGATGCCACGGCACTCGCCCGCTACTTCGAGTACTACGGCGGCGCCTGCGACAAGCTGCACGGCGAGACGCTGCCGTACGAACCGGGTTACACGGTGCTCACGATCCGCGAACCGCACGGCGTGACGGGACATATCGTCCCGTGGAACTACCCGATGCAGATCTTCGGGCGCACCGTCGGCGCCTCACTCGCCGCCGGCAATGCGTGCGTCGTGAAGCCGGCCGAGGATGCCAGCCTCTCGACCCTTCGCCTCGCCGAACTGGCCGCCGAGATCGGCTTCCCCGCCGGCACGCTCAACGTCGTGACCGGCTACGGGCACGAGGCGGGCGCGGCGCTCACCGCGCATCCAGGCGTCGGTCACATCTCGTTCACCGGCTCCACCGTCACCGGGCGGCTGGTGGCCGAGGCCGCCGCGAAGCGGCACTGCCCCGTCACGCTGGAGCTCGGCGGCAAGTCGCCGCAGATTGTGTTCGACGACGCGGACCTCGACCAGGCGTTGCCGGTCATCGTCAACGCGATTATCCAGAATGCCGGACAGACGTGCTCGGCGGGCAGCCGTCTGCTGGTGCAGCGCGGGGTCTACGAGACCGTGCTCGATCGGCTTGCCGAGCGGTTCCGCGCCCTGCGCGCCGGGCCGCCCGCACTCGAGCTCGAGATGGGACCACTCGTGAACAAGAAGCAGTACGAGCTGGTGCAGGGCTTCATTCAGCAGGCCGAGGCCGAGCGTATTCCGGTGATGGCGCGCGGCACGCTCCATCCAGACGCCGCGAGCGCCGGCTACTATCAGGCTGCGGTGCTGTTCCGCGACGTGCCGCACGAAAGCGCGTTGAACCAACGCGAGATCTTTGGGCCGGTGCTCGCCGCGATGCCGTTCGACGACGAAGCCGACGCGATCCGCCTGGCCAACGGCACCGACTACGGGCTCGTGGCCGGCGTGTGGACACGCGACGGTGCGCGCCAGTTCCGGGTGGCGCGCAGGCTGCGCTGCGGGCAGGTGTTCATCAACAACTATGGGGCAGGTGGCGGCGTCGAGCTGCCGTTTGGCGGTGTGAAGTCGAGCGGCTACGGCCGCGAAAAAGGCTTCGAAGCGCTCCTCGGTTTCACGGTGCTCAAGACAATCGCCATCAGGCACGGCTAACGCGGCGCGGCGTCTGGACGCGGACCCGTCGCCACGGCGGGCTTGCCACACCGCTCGTACCGGATCGGCACCACGATCATGCTGAGCGCGGTCGAGCCGAGCAGCCCGAACATGATCACCATCGCCATCGGTGCCTGAATTTCGCTCCCGGCTTACCGGCCGAGAGGGCAATGGGCACGAGCGCGAGACCGGCGGCGAGCGCCGTCATCCGGATGGGTACCACGCGTTTGGTGACGCCGTGCACGACGGCGGTGCGGAAGTCGGTCACGCCTTCCTCGGTCTGCAATTACCGAATGTGCGACACCAGCATGATGCCGTTCCTGATAGTGGCACCGCCCGCGACGGTCACGGCGACCAGCGTAGGATGGGGCTCGGGGGAGCCGGCATGGACTTCATGATGGGCGATGTCGCCGTGCTGGAATCCGAGCGACCACGGGGGGCTCACACGATAGCCACCTTCACGTTGTGAATCGATGGGTAGCATCGCCGATGCGCTCCGCCTGCGGGCGCTGGCCACGGATCGGCGGCAGCGAATCAAACAGGCAGTCTCCCACTGCTCACCGCCATCTCTACCGACCCAGAGTTGCCCGGTCGTGGTGCCGAGCTGAATGCCGATCGGGCGCGCACCTCCATCAAGGTGCTGGTGGGCGCCACACCTCGTACTGCAACGCTGCGGACGTCCGAGGGTGAACGGGTGGTGCCGATCGAAGAGTTGGCCGCGGGCGCGATCGTACTGGTCCGGGCCGGTGAGAAGACTCCGGTGGACGGCACCGTGGTGGCGGGCGAGGGTGCCGTCAACGAGGCGGCGATCACCGGCGAGAGTCTGCCGGTCGACAAGGCCCCCGCAGCGTCGGTCCTCGCAGGCACGCTCGTGGAGTCCGGGGCATTCGACATCCGGACCGAGAAGGTCGGGCCCGACACGCTCTTCGCGCAAATCGTCGCCCTGGTCGAGGACGCGGGTAGCGAGACCGCGCCGGTCCAGAAGTTGGCGGATCGCGTAGCGGCGTGGCTCCTGCCGCTCGTGCTCGTGTTCTTGATCGTGGTGTTCGTCGTCACGCAGGATTACGCAGGATATCCGGTCGTCGGCGTCGGTGTCGTCCACGTCCTGGGCATCACCGCCGCACGGATGGGCTGGATTGGCCCGATTCAGGCGGCGTTACTGCACCTGGGACCGGACATCCTCGTCTTCCTCAACTCCGTCAAATTGCTGCGGGTAAAACTCGACCAGACCGGCTGAGCGGCGGGCCTCTTGGAGGGGCGATGACCATGACAACCCGCGTCTACTCGAGGGCGATCGTGCTGGCGGCGCTCGTCTCCACGGCCACGCTGTGGCGGCGCTCGCGCATCCTGGACATGGGTCCAAGGTGGTGATGGGCACACTCACGGAGGTGTCGCGCGACGCCATCGTCATCGAGACGCGGGACGCTGCGAGCGCGACCATCACGAGAGTGCGCGTGCTCCTGCAGCCTGACACCCGCTTCCGCATCGACAAGGAGCGCCTCCAGTCGCTCGACGGCATGATCGGGCAACGCGCGATCGTGTCGGTCGACTGGGAGGACGACGATCGCGGCGGACAGGCGCTGACCGCAACCGAGGTCCGGTTCACGCGGCCGAAGAAGAAGGCCGAAGAAGAAGTAGGGTCTCTGCGGCCGGCAACCGGCCGCGGCCAACTACCGGCCCGACTGAGCCGGCCGGTCCACTCTGGTGGTGGCCGTCTTGATCACCGGCTGACCGGCCACGGCTTCGGTCCAGGCAAACACCAGCTCGCCATCGTGCTGCGCGATACGCGGGTAACCGCTCGCGCGCGCGCCCGCGATCGCCGCCACCGGCACGACCGGCGACCGCATGCCGGCCGGATCGACCCGGCGCATGACGAACGTCGACTGCTGGTTGGCGAACTCGATCCACGTCGCGACCGCTGAGCCGTCAGCGAGCAGCACCACGTCCACCCGCCCCAGCGCAGCCGTCTCGTCGAGTTGAATCGGCGGGCCGAAGGTGCGGCCCGCATCGGTGGAGAACGCCGCGTAGGCATGGCCCACCTCGTGCTTCAGGGTGAACCAGGACAGCACCACGTTCCGGCCGCGGGCGCTCAGCATCGGGCCGTTCACCGGACACGCGGCGATCTTCCAGCCGTCGTCGTGCACGGCCTTGGGCTCGGTCCACTTCCCCTGTTCGAGGCGCGACACGTAGATGTCGCGAATCTCGTCTTCGGTGCGATTGCGGAACGCCGCAATCGGCCCGTCGCTCGTCATCGCCGCCGTGGTCGGACAGCACTCGCACACGCGCAGGTCCACCGGCAGCTCGCTGGTCTGCTTCCACGTCGTGTCGAATGCGCCGAAGCGCACGCTCATGGCCCCCGCGGATCCTTCGTGCGCGTCGTGCCCGGCCGCCGAGGCCATGCCGCGGCCATCCAGCCAGATGAGGCCCAGGCCGGCGCCCGGCATCTGGAACAACGAGGCGAAGCCGTGTTCCGACTTCGTGCCGTCGTGGTGCGGCGTGAACGAGGGCGACCAAGTGCGGCCATCGTTCTTCGAGTAGGCGAGCCGCACGTCGTAGGCGTAGGTATCCTTGCCGCTCTTCTGCAGCCAGTGCGCCGCGAGTGTGCCGTTGTCGAGGCGCAGCACCGAGGGCACGTCGGCCCAGTTGACGAACCAGTCGTCGCCGGTCGCGGCGGTCTGCGTCGGGGTCCAGCCCGTGGGCGTACGCTCGGCGAACTTGAGGGTGGCGGTTGCGCCAGTCTGCTCCACCCAACTGAGCAGGATGCCGCGCGGCGACACGGTCATCTGCGGCTGGGCGCTGGTGGCGCCAGCTGGCGAGGGCAGTGCCGCCACAGTTGGGGTCCAAGCCCGTGGGGCGCCGGGCGAGCCCTGGTGCGCGCCGACCGCGGCCAATCCCACGAGCATTGCGAACGAGAGCAGGACCGATGTCTTCATGAGGCGATGATAGTCGAAGCTGCCTACGGAGCCGCCGGGGCTTGCCGGTGAGATCTGCGCGTGTGTGGGTCGTGCGGCACCTGCGCTGAGCACGGCTGTGTCGATTGTTCGTGCCGAAAGCGCTAGACAAATCGCCTATGCGTAATGAGACAGCGGCGGCTGCGTCAAGGAGGGTAGAAGGAGACTGCAGATGAAGGATCCAGTGTGCGGCATGCAGGTGGACCCGGCGAAGGCCGCGGGCACGAGTGAGCATCAGGGGCAGACGCACTATTTCTGCTCCAAGGGCTGTAAAGCCAAGTTCGACGCGAACCCCGGCCACTACGTGTCGCCACCGGTGGCGCCCGCCGCCCCGCCTCACTCCGTCTCGGCTCACTCCGCTTCGGACGTGCGCGAATACACGTGTCCGATGCATCCGGAGGTGCGTCAGATGGGCCCAGGCGCGTGTCCCCTGTGCGGCATGGCGCTCGAGCCCGTGGTGGCCTCGCTCGAGGAAGACACCACCGAGCTCGACGACATGACGCGCCGGTTCCGGTGGTCGCTCGTGGTCACCGTGCCCATCCTGGCCTTCATGATCTCGGACTTCCTGCCCAGCCAGCCGCTGCAACACGCCTTGGCGCCAGCGTGGATGACGTGGGCGCAGTTCCTGCTGGCGACACCGGTCGTGCTGTGGGGCGGCTGGCCGTTTTTCGTCCGCGGCTGGGCCTCGGTGGTAAATCGTCACCTGAACATGTTCACGCTGATCGCGCTGGGCGTCGGCGCCGCCTATGGCTTCAGTGTGTTCGCCACGTTCGCGCCGGGATGGTTCCCGCCTTCGTTCCGCACCCACGGCGACCAGATCGGGGTGTACTTCGAACCGGCGGCCGTGATCGTCGTGCTCGTGCTCCTGGGCCAGGTGCTCGAGCTGCGCGCCCGCAGCCAGACGAGTAGCGCCATCAAGACGTTGTTGGGGCTGACGCCCACGATCGCCCGGCGTCTGGACGCGGCGGGCGTCGAGCAGGAGGTGCCGCTGGAGCACGTGCAGGTCGGCGACACCTGCGCGTGCGCCCGGGGGAACGCGTGCCGGTCGACGGCGTCGTGCTGGACGGCGTCACCAACATCGATGAGTCGATGGTGACCGGGGAGCCGATTCCGGTCGAGAAAGCCGCCACGAGCACCGTCACCGGGGGCACGGTCAACGGCACCGGCACGTTCGTGATGGCGGCGCAGCGCGTCGGCAGCGACACGCTGCTGGCGCAGATCGTCCGGCTGGTGAGCGAGGCGCAGCGTTCGCGCGCGCCGATTCAGCGACTGGCCGACACGGTGTCCGGCTGGTTCGTGCCGATCGTGATCGTCGTGGCCGTCATCACCTTTGCCGTGTGGGCCCTCGTCGGCCCCGAGCCGCGCATGGCGCATGCGCTGGTCAATGCCGTGGCGGTGCTCATCATCGCCTGCCCGTGCGCGCTGGGGCTGGCCACGCCGATGTCGATCATGGTCGGCACGGGGCGGGGCGCCGAGCTGGGCGTGCTGTTGCGCAGCGCCGAGGCACTCGAAGTGATGGAGCGGATCGACACCGTCGTGCTCGACAAGACCGGCACGTTGACGGAAGGGAAACCGGCGCTGACCACGGTGGAGGCGCAACCCGGCACGGACGAGCGGGAACTGCTGCGGCTGGTCGCCAGCCTCGAACGGGTCAGCGAGCACCCGCTGGCCGCGGCGATCGTGCAGGGGGCCCAGGTCCGCGGCATCGCGACGACCGGCGTGTCGGACTTCCGCTCGGTGACCGGCAAGGGGGTCGTGGGCGTGGTCGATGGGCGCATGGTGGCGGTTGGCAACACCGCGCTGCTCACTGAGGCCGGCGCCGCGGTGGAGGCGTTCACGGCGCGGGCCGATGCGCTCCGGCGCGACGGCGCCACGGTGATGTTCGTGGCGCTCGACGGCGTGGCGGCGGGGCTCATCGGGGTCGCGGACCGGGTGAAGCCGACGACGGTCGAGGCGATTCGCGCGCTGAAGGCGGAGGGGTTGCGGGTCGTGATGCTCACCGGCGACAACCGGGTGACGGCCGAGGCCGTAGCGCGGTCGGTGGGCATCGACCAGGTGGAGGCGGACGTACTCCCGGAGCAGAAGGCCCAGGTCGTGAAGCGCCTCCAGGCGGAGGGCCGACGCGTGGCGATGGCGGGCGACGGCATCAACGACGCGCCGGCGTTGGCGCAGGCCGACGTGGGCATCGCGATGGGCACCGGCACCGACGTGGCCATGGAGAGCGCCGGGGTGACGCTGGTGCAGGGCGACCTGCGCGGCGTGCTGCGCGCGCGTCGACTCAGCCGGGCCACCATGCGCAACATTCGCCAGAACCTGTTCTTCGCCTTCGTC
>JANORI010000205.1:0-2281 GCA_031415235.1 Acidobacteriota bacterium
ATCTCGATCTTCACGAGATCGGCCATGGACTTGGCGCCGCGCCTGGTGGACGCCCAGAGAATCATCGAGTCGTGCACGGCACCAGCCAGACACACGCCAGCCACCAGCCAGATGAGGCCAGGTGCCCAGCCGAACTGCGCGGCGAGCATCGGGCCCACGAGCGGTCCGGCGCCGGTGATGGCGGCGAAGTGGTGGCCAAACAGTACCCACTTGGAGGTGGGGTAGAAGTTGGCTCCGTCGTACTTGGCATGCGCAGGCGTCTGGCGGCTGTCGTCGAGCATCCAGATGCGCGTCGCGATGAAGGCGCTGTAGTAACGGTAGGCGATCGCGAGAATGCAGAGGGAAGGCAGGACGATGTACAACGCGCTCATAAGGCCAGGATGATAGCAAACCCACGGGTCATGTCACCCGCCATTTCGTTCACCGCTGTGGAGGAGTGGCGGAAGTTCTGGCCGGGTCGGCTTGCCCAAGGGGGGCGGCAGGGCATGGCCCCGCGGGGCGCTGGGACGTGCCGCGGGTAGCTCGTCTGGCGACTAGAACTAGAACGGTTCTGGCGAGCGTGGAGCGGACAAAGGTGCCGGCGGGGAGGTCGTCGCGGGATCGGCTGGTGGCGGTGCCACGGGTGCGGGCACCGCGCGCTCGCGCCGGCGGAACAGCTGCTCCACCCCGGATGGCGCGCTGTTGTGCGGGTCCCAGCCCAGTCGCAGAATCGTCACCTGCACGGTCTGGCGGCCAAAGGCCAGCGCGTCGTTGCAGCTCCACATGTAGAGGTCGAGCTCGCGGCCCTTCACTTCCGGGCCCGTGTCGAGCACGGTCCAGATGCCGTTGTGCTTGTCGACCGGCGTCTGCACTTGCACCACGCTGCCGAGTGGCAGCAGCGCGGGATCCGCCGCGGCCATGCCGGTGCGCACGGCCACGCCGGCCGCCGTCGTGGCACCCTTGCAGTAGGCCGTGGCCTCGAAGCGCAGCGCCGAACCGAGACGGGGGCGTCCGCTCGCGTCAAACACCTCTTCGGTCGAGTCGCGGATGGTGGTGACGAACACGAAGAGCACCGCGGCGACGACGACGGTCGCAGTCAGTGCCCGGCGTGCCAGCATCAGCGGCGGCATCACACGCTCGCGAAGTGCTCGAATCCCGAGGGCAGCGGCGCATCGACGCCGTCGCGGGTCAGCACGCACCCAGTGCGCTTCGTGAGCGTGCCGATGCAGGTGAAGGGGGTGGCCGACCCCGCTCGCGCCGCGCGCATCCGGCCCTTGGCGCCGGGTGCCACGGCAAACAGCATTTCGTAGTCGTCGCTTGCGCCAATGGCGGCGGCGACGGGGTCCTGGCCGCGCGCGTCGAACCAGCGGCGGGCACCCGGCTCGATGGGCAGGCAGGCCGCGTCGATGCGGGCGCCCGCCCCCGACGCGGCGGTGAGCTGGCGCACGGCATCCGCGAGACCGTCACTGAGGTCGACTGCCGCGCGCGCGGCGCGGTCGCGCGCCATGGCCCAGGCATCGTGGAGGCGCGGTGCGGGCACCTTGTAGCGGGCGACGCAGACGACGTCGGCGAGTTGCTCTGCACGCAACATGGCGAGCCCTGCGGCCGCCGCGCCGATGCTACCAGTCAGCCACAGCTCATCGCCAGGACGGGCCGCAGCTCGCCGCAGTACCCGGCGTGGCCGCACGTGCCCCGTGGCGGTGACGTCCACCACGAGGGGGCCGCTCGTGTGCGTGATGTTGCCGCCGACCAGTGCGGCACCCGCATGGCGGGCCGCGTCGCTCACTGCGGCGACGAGCGACTCAAAGGCCGCGACGGGCAGCGCGTCGGGGAGCACCAGCGAGAGCAGCAGCCACGAGGGCCGGGCGCCCATGGCGGCCAGGTCGCTGAGGTTCACGGCGACCGCGCGTTGCCCAACCTCGGCAGGGGTGCTCCAGCGCAGATCGAAGTGCACGCCGTCGACCATAGCGTCGGTGGTTTGTACGAGCCAGGCACCGCGAGTGGGTTGCAGGACGGCGGCGTCGTCACCGATGCCCAGGATCACATCCGCGCCTGGCGCCGGTACGTGCCGGCGAAGCCAGTCGAGCAGCGCGTGTTCTCCGCGTTCGCCGACAGTCACAAGAGGCCTCGATGCCCGCCGGGGCGGTTCGGGCGAGAGGCAATTAGGTGCCCCGCTGTGCCGTGTGGGGAGGATTGCTGAACCTGCATTAGCAGGTGGAGCCGCTGTAAAGCCGCGTTTCAGGCTTCCTCACGACGGAGGCATGCACACCACGCGGCTGACGCGACTCGCTTGGTAGGAACA
>JANORI010000206.1:0-3093 GCA_031415235.1 Acidobacteriota bacterium
CTGTGCGACGCCGGCGATCGCTACCTGTCGGAACACTTCTGGGACGAAGGACGCGTGCCGGCCGGCGCTGCGGCCACCGCCGGTGAGCAGGACGCCACGCCATGACCCCGGTGGTGCTCGGTGCGGGCGTGCGGGCGGCCATCGAGCAGCACGGCCGCGAAACCTATCCGCACGAGTGCTGTGGCGCGCTGCTTGGCGACCAAGACCGGATCGTGGCCACCCACCCCTTGTCGAACGTCACCACGGAGGGTCCGCGCCGCCGCTTCCGCATCGACGACCAGGACTACCTGGCCTCCGAACGGCAGGCGAGCGCGGCGGGCCTGGCGTTACTCGGCTTCTACCACTCGCATCCCGACCACCCGGCCGAGCCGTCGCAATACGATCTCGACCACGCGTGGCCCACCTTCGTCTATCCGATCGTGTCGGTGCGCAACGGCCGTCCTGAGGCGCTGCGTGCGTGGATGCTGCGCCCCGACCGCTCGGCCTTCGACGAACGACCGATTGCCGACACGTCCGAGCCCGCGCCGGCGTCATAATCGAGCCACTGTCCGAACCGAACGAGGATCCCGTCATGCCTGTGTCCATCCACATCCCCACGCCCCTTCGGCCCTTCACCAACAAGCTCGACGTGGTGCAGGCGAGTGGCGCCACGGTCGGCGAAGTGCTGCACGACCTCACCACGCAGTACGCCGGCCTCAAGCAGCACCTCTATGCCGCCGACGGCCGGCTGCGCAGCTTCGTCAACATCTACGTGGGCGACGAAGACATCCGCTATCTGCAGAAGGAGCAGACGCCAGTGGCCGACGGCCAGACGCTCAGCATCATCCCGTCGGTGGCCGGCGGATCCGGGGCCGCGGTCGAGACCCTGCCGGCGCTGAGCCCCGGCGAGATTCAGCGCTACAGCCGCCACCTGATCCTGTCTGAGGTCGGCATGGAAGGGCAGCGGCGGCTCAAGGCGGCCAAGGTGCTGTGCATCGGCGCCGGTGGCCTTGGCTCGCCAGTGGCGATGTACCTCGCCGCGGCCGGTGTGGGCACGATCGGCATCGTGGACTTCGACACGGTGGACGTGAGCAATCTGCAGCGGCAGATTCTGCACGGCACGTCCGACGTGGGCCGCTCGAAGCTCGCCTCGGCGAAAGACACGCTGAAGGAGCTGAACCCGCACGTCAACGTCATCACGCACGAGGTCGCGCTCAGCTCGGCCAACGCACTCGATCTGTTTCGCGGCTACGACGTGGTCGTCGATGGCACCGACAATTTTCCCACGCGCTATCTCGTGAACGATGCGTGTGTGCTGCTTGGCATCCCGAACGCCTACGGCAGCATCTTCCGCTTCGAGGGGCAGGCCTCGGTCTTCGGCGCCAAGGACGGCCCGTGCTACCGCTGCCTCTATCCCGAGCCGCCGCCGCCCGGCCTCGTGCCAAGCTGCGCGGAAGCCGGCGTGCTCGGCATTCTGCCGGGGCTCATTGGTACCATCCAGGCCACCGAGACGGTGAAGATCATCCTCGGCGTGGGGCAGACGCTGGCCGGCAGGTTTCTGATCTACGACGCGATGAAGATGCGTTTCCGCGAGCTGACGCTGCGCAAGGACCCGGAGTGCCCGGTGTGCGGTACGCACCCCACGGTGACGGCACTCATCGACTACGACCAGTTCTGCGGCGTCGTGCCGGCGCAGGCCGCGCCCCCGTCGCCGGTGCTCACCGATGCGATGGCCGACGTGAGCGTGCTCGAGTTCAAGGCGATGGTGGATGCCGGCACGGCGCCGCTCCTCGTCGACGTCCGCGAGCCGCACGAGTATCAAATCTGCAAGATCGAGGGCTCGATCCTGATTCCGCTCGGCGACCTGGCGGCCCGGGTGGGCGAACTCGACCCCACGGTCGAGGTCGTGATGCAGTGCCGCTCGGGCGTGCGTTCCGGCAAGGCGGCGGTGTTCCTGCGTGAGCAGGGCTTCACGAGCGTCCACAACCTGACCGGCGGCATCCTCGCCTGGATCGACCAGGTGGATTCGAGCCAGCCCAAATACTAGGGACTAGGGACTGGGACTAGGGCGGGTCCGCTCGGGGGCTTCGCCCCTCGCTCGCCGAGGAGGCAACGCCAGGGTTGACAATCGATACCTGTGGCATACCATGGAAGTATGTCTGCGACTACCATCAAGCTAGAGTCTGAGCTAGTGAAGAAGGTCACTAGCTTGAAGCCCGAAGGTCAGAGCATTTCCGGATATGTGCGCGGTCTGATCGAGCGCGAGCACCGGGCGCGTGCGCTCCGTGCGGCGGCGACAGCCTATCAGCGGTTCCTGGACGAGAACCCAGACGAACGGGCGGCATTGGAGCTCTGGGAGTCGGCGCCCCTGGTGGACGACGTCGAGTCCGACCGGCCATGAGACGCGGCACCGTGGTGTGGGTGGACTCGAGCGACACGAGCCCGCCCGAAATGGGCAAGGTGCGCCCCGGCATCGTGGTCTCGGGCACGGCCCACAACGACGTGCTCAACACGGTGGTGATCGTGCCGACCTCGAGCATCGCCCCTGAGATCTGGCCGCTGCGCGTGGCGGTCGGCAGCTTTTCCGGCAAAGACAGCTACGCCGTGATTCCAGGTATCCGGCAAGTGCGGAAGGGCCGCCTGCGCGGACTGCTGGGCGAACTGTCGTCCGAGCAACTCGAGAGGATTGACGAATGCCTGGAGGCGTACCTGCGATGACGGGTCGGTCGACTCGGCAGGCGTGCGTTACTTCTTCGCCGCAGGATTCCAGTTGAGGATCAGAGTGATCGGCGCGGCGGAGGCATCCGCCACCGGCTGGTTGATCAGGAACCGGCCGTCACGCGCGACGGCGTACTGCGGCCGGTTGTTCGCCACGGTCCCGCCGTCCACGATGCGCGTCCGGAAGGGCGGCACCGGCGTGCCAGCCTCCAACGAGGTGCCCGCGGCCGTGACCGGCACCGCCATCATCGTCGCGTCGGGCGCCAGGAAGTACAGCTCCTTGCCGTCGGCGCGCCAGCGTGCCGCAGCGCCGCCCGCGGTCGATACCTGCCATTTACCGCCCGCGTCTGGAAAGGGTTGCACCACGACCTCGAAGCGGCCCGACTCGTTGGTCTG
>JANORI010000207.1:0-10306 GCA_031415235.1 Acidobacteriota bacterium
GCATCACGGCGCTGATGTCGTCCATCGCGCGGGTCAGTGCGGCCTGCACGGCCGCTTTCTGATCCGCGTCGAGCGCCGACAGGACGCTGTGGGCCTGGGTCGTGCGGCTGCGCACCGACATCGTCACGAGCCGGCTGGACCCGTCGTCCAGGTACCGGTCAACCGAGATCTCCATCGCTAGTCTCCCACCCGCAGGCGGATGGCTCCGCCCTCTTCGTCGATGGTCACCGTCGCGCCCGGTGGCACATCGCCGAAGAGCAGCAACTCCGACAGCGGTTTCTTCACTGCGCTCTCGATGAGTCGCGCCATGGGCCGGGCCCCGAACGCCTTGTCGAAGCCCTTGGTCGCGAGCCACGCGCGCGCCGCCGGCGTCAGGGCGATCGTGAGCGACCGTCCGGACAGGAGCGCTTGCAGTTCGGCCACGTGTTTGTCGACCACCCGCGCGACCTCTGGCGCGCCGAGCGGCCTGAAATGCACCGTGGCGTCGAGCCGGTTGCGGAACTCGGGCGCAAACACCCGCTCGAGCACCGCCGTGGCCTTGCTGCCCTCGGGCGCATCGCCAAAGCCCAGCTTGCGGCCCGAGAGGTCGCGCGCGCCGGCGTTGGTCGTCATGATGACGATGACGTGGCGGAAGTCGGCCTTCCGGCCGTGCGTGTCGGTCAGCGTGGCGTGGTCCATCACCTGCAGCAGGATGCTGAAGAGATCCGGGTGGGCCTTCTCGATTTCATCGAGCAGCAACACCGCATGGGGCGCCTTGCGGATGGCGTCGATGAGGAGCCCGCCCTCCTCGTAGCCGACGTACCCGGGGGGCGCGCCGATGAGCCGCGACACGGCGTGCTTCTCCATGTACTCGGACATGTCGAAGCGCAGGAACTCGACGTGCAGCACGCGGGCCAGCTGCTTGGCCAGTTCGGTCTTCCCCACTCCCGTCGGGCCCGCGAAGAGGAAGTTCCCAATCGGCTTGTCGGGCGCGCGCAGGCCCGAGCGTGACAGCCGGATCGCTGACGACACTTCCGCAATCGCGTCGTCCTGCCCGAAAATCACCCGGCGCAGGTCGTCCTCGAGATTCCTGAGCGCGGTCTTGTCGTCGGTGGACACCGACTGCACCGGCGCACGCGCCATCTTGGCCACGATCGCTTCGATGTCGGACACGTCCACCACGGCGGGCGGCAGTGCCATCGCCACCGCCGCCGCCGCGCCGGGCGTGGGCGCCCCGGCGGTCTCTGGCGCCTCGACGGATGGAGGGGCGACCGGCGGCACGGGCGCAGGCGCGACCTTCAGCTTCATCGCCGCGCCGGCCTCGTCGATGACGTCGATCGCCTTGTCGGGCAGATGCAAGTCCTTCAAGTACCGGGCCGACAGCGAGACGGCCGCCGTGATGGCCTCGTCGGTATAGCGCACGCCGTGGTGCCGCTCGTAATGCCCGCGCAGCCCTTTCAGGATCTCGACGGCCTCGGCCTCCGACGGCTCCAGCACCTCGATCTTCTGGAAGCGGCGCGACAGTGCGCGGTCACGGTCAAAGCCCTGCTTCACGTCGGCAAAGGTCGTCGACCCGATGCAGCGCAGGGCGCCTGACGCCAGGGCCGGCTTGAGCAGGTTGCCGGCGTCCATCGTGCCACCCGAGGCCGATCCGGCGCCCACGAGGGTGTGGATCTCGTCAATGAAGAGGATCGCGCCGGGTTGCGCTTCGAGCGCGGTGAGCACCTGCTTGACGCGTTCCTCGAAGTCGCCCCGGTAGCGCGTGCCGGCCACGAGCGCCCCCAGGTCGAGCGCGTAGACCTTCGACGCGGCGAGTCCGGGCGGCACCTGGTTCTCGGCAATCCGCAGCGCCAACCCCTCGGCCAGGGCCGTCTTGCCCACGCCCGGCTCGCCCACCAGCAGCGGGTTGTTCTTGCGCCGCCGGCACAACACCTGGAGAACGCGGTCGATTTCTATGTGGCGGCCGATGAGCGGGTCGATGTGCCCCTGCCGCGCCTTGTCGACCAGTTCCACCGCATAGGCCAGCAGTGGATCCTTGGGCCCGGCGTCTTCGCCCTCGGGCGTGCGCACGCCCGGCGTCGAGGCCGCGGGGCTGTGCGCGACGGCGCGCAGCAGCCGGAGCCGGTTCACGCCCTGCCGGGTGAGGAAGTACGCGGCGTGCGAGTCCTCTTCTTGCAACAGGAAGACGAGCAAGCTGCCGCTATCCACTTCCTGCGCGCTCGACGAGGCGGCGTGCACCACGGCGCGCTCCACCACGCGGTCGAACGCCACGGTGGACTCGGGCTTCACGGGTTTCGTTCCGGGCACCGGCGAATGGGCCCGTTCGAGCACGTCGTCGAGGTCGTGCGTCAACTGTGACAGATCGACGTTGAGCGACTGCAGGGCCACGCGGCCCTTGGGATCCTCAACGAGCGCCCGGAGCATGTGCTCGAGCGTGACCAGGTCGTGACGCCGGTCGGCGGCGACTCGGAAGGCACGCCGGATCGTCTCCAGCGTGTCGGGCGCGAATGGCACGGGGGTCGGACTCACCGCTTGGCCTCCTCAGGCTCTGGCTCCATCGACACACGGAGCGGAAATTCGTGTTGTTCGGCCAGCCGTTCGGTCGCCGCCACTCTCGTCTCGGCGATCTCCCTGGTGTAGACACCAGCCACGCCGATGCCGGCGTGATGCACGTGCAGCATGATCTCGAAGGCGTCGGCCGCGGGCTTCTTGAACACGGTCTCGAGCACCCACACCACGAACTCTTGCGTGGTGAAGTCGTCGTTGTGCAGCAGCACGCGCCACATGCGGGGCGTGGACGACTCCAGGCCGGGCCTGGATTCGGTGACTACGCCACTGCCGGGATCAGCCGCGGCGGGATTCGACGCCATATTCCCGATCTTATCGGGTCTCGCGCAAGACGGCGCTATCGGACGTCCGGCAGGAGGGGTCCGCCCCGTGGTCTCGCCGAGACGGGTGGAGGTCGGTGTCAAGGCGCCACACGCTCGGCGCCGAACCCGTCACAAGGGGCGACACACGCCGCAGGAACTCGCGACGGGGGACCTCGATCGCGCCCATGCGCACGAGGTGCTCGCTGCGCACCTGGCAGTCGATGAACGGCACGCCCCAGCGCTCGAGTTGCGCGGCCAGCCACACGAGGGCGACCTTCGAGCCGTCGGTGACGCGCGAAAACATCGACTCGCCGAAGAACGCCGCGCCAATGGCCACCCCGTAGATGCCGCCGACGAGCGCGTCGCCCCGCCAGACTTCGAGCGAGTGCGCCCATCCGGCCGCGTGCAAGGCCTCGTAGGCCGCCACCATCTCGTCGCTGATCCAGGTGCCCTGGTCGTCGGCGCGCGGCTCTGCACAGGCCCGCATCACATCGCCAAACGCCGCATCGATCGTGACGCGGTAGTCATTGCGGGACAGGCGTCGCGCCAGCGAGCGCGAGACGTGGACGGCGCCGGTGGGCAGAATCAGGCGCGGGTCGGGACACCACCACAGCACCGGGTCACCGTCGCTGAACCATGGAAACACGCCACGGGAATAGGCGTCGACCAGGCGCGCCACCGACAGCCCGCCTCCAGCCGCCAGGAGGCCGTTGGGATCCAGGAGCGCCGATTCGGGGGACGGCATCGGGTCGGTACGACCGAGCAGCGGGACCATGTTACGATTATGGGCTCAGGCACGGTGGGTGTAGCTCAGTGGTAGAGCGCCGGACTGTGACTCCGGTGGTCGCGGGTTCGAACCCCGTCATCCACCCCAATTTCTGCCTGACGGCTCCGGGTCCTCTCACTCCCCCGGAGCCGTGCCTCGTGTCGGCGTCCCCGGCCGTGTCCTTCGGCGACACACGCACAGCCGGGCTTCCAACCAGATGTCTTCATCCGACCCCATGAGCGCGACCGGATTCACGCGGTGGATTGCGGACCTCGACGAGCGCCACCTGCGGGACATGACGACGTCTGAAGTGGCGCGCGCGCTTCGAGCGCTGTCGTCCACGTATGTCGAGCGGCGAGCGCGGCTGTCGGGACGGGGGGCCTTTGACACCGCCGGCAAGCGCGCGGCGTACGCGCTCTACTACGCGCCGAGGCGTTTTCTCACCGTGGCGCACGTCCTCGAGCAGATTGGGGCGCCCGCTGGACCCATCCAGATCATCGATGTAGGCTGCGGCACCGGCGCGGCCGGCGCAGCGTGGGCAGGGCATGCCGGCGCGGGGGCCAGCGTGCTCGGCGTGGACGTGCATCCGTGGGCCATCGAAGAAACGCGGGCGACGTTTCGCGCCTTCGGACTGAACGGCCAGACACGCCGGTGCCACGCGATGGCCGCAGCGGCGTCCTGGAAGGACGGACGGACGCGCGGTGAGCCAGCACGCGCCATTGGCCTGGCGCTCAGTTACGTCGCAAACGAACTCGACGCCGACGAGCGCGCGGCGCTGATCGTCACGCTGCTCGAGGCCGCGCGCCACGGCACGCGGGTCCTCGTGATGGAGCCGCTATCGCGCAAGACGTCGCCGTGGTGGAACGGCTGGGTCGATGCGTTCGAGAAGGCCGGCGGCCGCACCGACGAGTGGCGCGTCCGTATCGATCCGCCAGCCACGACTCTGGCGCTCGGCCGCGCCACGGGACTGAATGCCGTAGAGGCCACGGGCCGCACCTTGTGGATCTAGTGCACGGCCAGCACCGACGACGCTACTGGAACGAGCCGCGTACCGCGAAGCGGTCGCGAATCGCCGCTGAGAAGGTCGACGCCATGGTCGCGTAGCCCGACGGCGTGGGATGCAGGCCGTCGCCTCCGAGCAGCCCAACGCCGCCGTCAGGGCCGCAGTTGTTGCCGAACGCCGCATACATGTCCACCACGTAGACATTCTGCCGGCCGGCGGCCATGGACCGAATCGCGGAGTTGAACGGCACGATCTGGCTCGCCGCGTTGCGCCGCATGAAGCCGGTGGGCGACACACTCATGCAGGTCTGGAACATCGTGCCGACGAGCACGGTCGTGTTGTACACCTGGGCGATGTCGATCATCTGTTGCAGGGCCGCGACGGTGCCAGCGACGCTCTGACCATTGATCAAGTCGTTGATGCCTTCGATCAGCAGCAACCCCTGCGGCCTGAGCGCCGCCGTCTGCTGGGTGAATCGGCCACTCGACACGGCCTGCAAGGCCCACTCGCCTGGCAAGCCCTGATTGGCCACGGTGAAGTCCTGCGCCTGAAACGCCGACTCGAGCAAACTGTCGAGCTGTGTCGGGTACTCGGTGCCCGGCACCGTATCGAACAGGAACGCGCCGTCAAACGACGACACCGTACCAAACGTGATGCTGTCGCCGTACGCCATGAACCGTGTGGCACCCAGGGCCAGGGGGCCGGGCAGCGAGACATTCGGCGTGGGCGCGCCCGCCTGCGGCACGGCGCCCCGCGAGAGCACCGAACTCGGCGCGGTCGGCAACGAGGGCGACTCGGTACAGGCGCCGACGGTGAGTGCCAGCAGGGCGAGACAGGCCATGGCCGGTCGATGTCGTCCGAACGAATTCGTCATGTGCAGTCCCGTCCAGTCCGACACCTGAGCAGACTGGTAGCATACAACCTAACAACGGAGCTTGTGCGAGTGCCCACTGAACCGATCTCAACGCTAGTGGAGCGACGCCTGCGCTTCATCGAGCGCCAGCAGGCGTTGCAGCGCGACGCGGCGACTCTTGACGCGCGCACCCGCGCGCCCATGGGCACGGGGCCGGCCAACCGCCACGGCATGCCCTCGGTACCCACGGGCCAGCGCGTCGTACCGAACTGGCCGGTGCTCGACCTGGGCGACACGCCCGACGTGCCGCTCGACACGTGGCGCCTCGAGGTGCACGGCCTGTGCGATCACCCGCTGTCGCTCACGTGGGCCGATTTCATGGCGCTGCCGCAGATCGACGACGACAGCGATTTCCACTGCGTCACGACGTGGAGCCGGTTGAACAACCGCTGGCGCGGTGTGCGATTCCGCACGCTGGCCGAGTTGGCCGTGCCGGCGACCGAGGCGCACTTCGTGTCGTGCACCGGCTACGACCGCGTGCCGGGTTCGACGTTTCCGTACACGACGAACCTGTCGCTCGCCCGCGCGGTGGAAGACGACGTGCTGCTCGTGCACGCCTGGGAAGGCGCGCCGCTGCCAGTCGAGCACGGGGGGCCGTGCCGGATGATCACCCCGAAGCTCTACGCCTGGAAGGGCACGAAGTGGATTCGACGCATCGAGTTCCTGGCCGAAGACCGGCCTGGCTTCTGGGAAGTGCGCGGGTACTCGAACACGGCCGAACCGTGGCTCGACGATCGCTACGCGGACTAGGCGCGACCACGGACAGCCCTCTCGAGCCGCAGATGTTCAGCGCCACCGAGCTTCGTCCGATGCTGGCCACGTCGCCCGACGCGCCGCCGTCGCTGGTCGATCCGCGGGCCGTCTACGAGCCGAAATACGACGGCATTCGCGCCATCATCCTGGTCGAGCCAGGTCCTCCCCCGCTCGTGCGGATCTGGTCGCGCAACGGGAATGACAAGTCCGCGCAGTTCCCGGAACTGGTGGCCGCGTTCACGGCCTGGGCCGGCGTGCTGCCCGGCCCGGTCGTGCTCGACGGCGAGATCGTCGCGCTCGACGACCAGGGCCGCGCGGCCGGATTCCAGCGGCTGCAAGGGCGTATCAACGTGTCCGTGCCGGGCTACCGCTCGCCGGCACCCCAGCGCACTCCCGAGGAACAACCGACGGCCTTCGTGGCGTTCGACCTGCTGCGCGACGGCGACCTTGACCTGCGCGCCCGTCCGCTCACCGCACGGCGCGTGGTGCTCGAGCACCGCTGTGCCGACACGGGGTCTCCGCTGTTGCGCGTCAGCGAGCAGGCCGCTGGCGACGGCCGCGCCCTCTACGCGCTCGCCGACACGCAGGGCTGGGAAGGCCTGGTGGTAAAGCGCGCGGCCAGCAAATACCACGCGGGCAAACGGACACCCGAGTGGCAGAAGCTCAAGATTCAGCGGCAGGACGAGTTCGTGGTCGGCGGCTGGACCGACCCTCGCGGCGCGCGCGGGCATTTCGGCGCGCTCATCCTGGGCACGGCCCGTGCCGACGGCACGCTGACCTACGTGGGCGACGTGGGTACCGGCTTCACCGAAGCGGAACTCACGCGTGTCGCCGGCCTGCTCGACGCGGTCGCCAGCGACGTGTGTCCGTTCGACCGCCCGCCCAAGACGCGTGACAACGCGCACTGGGCCGCGCCCGTGCTCGTCGCGCAGGTGCGCTACACGGAGATGACCGACGAGGGGCGCCTGCGGCATCCGGCCTACCTCGGCCTGCGCGACGACACGTCCGCCACGAGCGTGCGCGCGCCCAAGAACCGCCGCACCGTCCATCCGCTGCGGTCGGTCACACCCGCGGCAACGCCGGCGGCGCCCCGCGCGTCTGCCCCGCGCGGCAGGCGTCGCACGCCGGTGGCCGATCCACTGGCGGCGTGGACACCCGACGCCGAGGCCGTCGTGGCGCAGTTCGACGACCTGCAGGACCGCCATAGGAACGGCAAAGTGGCGCTGCCAAACGGCGACACGCTGGATATCACCAACCTCGACAAGATCTTCTGGCCGGACGTCCGCCGCACGAAGGGCGATCTGCTGCGCTACTACACCCGCGTCGCGCCGCTCATCCTGCCGATCATCGACCGCCGACCGCTCGTGATGAAACGCCTGCCGAGCGGCGTCGATGGCCAGGCGTTCTACCAGCACCGCGCGCCGGACTCCGTACCGGCCGGCGTGCACATCGAGACCCTGCCCGACGACGACGTGCCGGCGCGCCTCATTGGCGGCTCGCTCACGACGCTGCTCTACATGGCGCAGCTCGCCTCGGTTTCGATGGACCCGTTCTTCTCCACCGTGGACGCGCTCCACACCCCCGACATGGTCGCCATCGACCTCGACCCGCAACCGGGCGCCACCTTTGCGCAGATTCTCGACGTCGCGCGCTGGGTGCACGAGGTGCTCGAGCGCGTCGGCGTCACGGGGTTCCCGAAGACGTCGGGTTCGGAAGGCCTGCATATCTTCGTGCCGCTCGCACCAGGCACGCCGTATCAGGCCGGGATGCTCTTTTGCCAGATCGTAGCCACCATGGTGTCGTCCGCGCACCCGACGGCGGCCACCGTGGAGCGCACCGTGAGCAAGCGCAAGCCAGGCACCATCTACGTGGACTACCTGCAGAACATCGCAGGTAAGACGCTGGCCTGCGCCTACAGCGCCCGCGCGAGCCGCTTTGCTGGTGTGTCGACGCCGCTCACCTGGGCCGAAGTGCACGGCGACGTGCGCCCGGAGCAGTTCACGATCGCCACCGCGCTCGACCGCTTCCGCGAGGCCGGCGACCTCTGGGCCGGCACGCGGCAGCACGAGGGCGCGGATCTGCTCGCTGCGCTCGCCCGGATCAGCGGCTAGGTGCTAGAACTGGACGCGCAGCTCGCCGATCACCTGCCGGCGCAGGATGTCGCCAAAAATGTGCGACTGAATTTCCTCGTTGAACAGGTTGTTGAACTTGACCGTGGTCGTGATCTTGTTGCCCGGCCACTTCACGCCGAAGGCGCCGTTCACCTGCGTGAACGAGTCGGTCGAGCCGTGAAAGCGCGAGTCGAGCACGTCCTGCCAGAAGGCGCTGTCCTGATAGCTCATGTTCATATTGCCCAGGAACATGCCCTGGCTGAAGTTGAAGCCGGCGTTCACGCGGTTGGTGGGCGGCAGGTTCACTTCCGAGATGTCGAAATCGGGCACCGGCGTGAACTGGTAGGAGTAGTTGGCGAACACGTTGAGGGCGCGATTCACCGCCGCGTCCACGCCCAGTTCGAAGCCCTTGTCCTTCACGCTCCCGAGGTTGCGGTAGCTGAACTCCGAGGGGATGCCGCCGCTGTTGCAGGTGGCCTGGCCCACGCACGAGGGCGGCAGCACCTCGAGAATGCCGAGCGCCTGCGCGGTGCCCACGAGCGGCCCGACCTTGTTGAGCCAGCCGGGCGGTGGATTTGTCGCGCGGTAGCGACCCACCTGCGTGAAGAAGATGTCGTCGGTTGACTTGTTGTAGTAGAAGGCCGCGGTGACCGTGGCGCGCTTGTTGATCACGCCGGTATAGGCCGCTTCGAAGGCGTCGACCTGCTGTTCCACCAGGTCTTCGTTGCCGATGGCCGCCACCGGGAAGTTGTAGACCGGACCGCCGGGCGCCGCGGCAAAGGCCGGATTGATCGCCCGCAGGTCGAGCTGGTTGACGATGCTCACTTCCAGGAAGTTGTTGATGAGCGAGGGCGCCCGGAAGGCGCGGTTGAACGAGAAACGCACCGCGTGATCGGGCGCCGGTTTCACGATGATGGCCGTGCGCGGCGAGAAGTTCGGCTTGTCGAGCACGCTGAATCTATCGAGGCGCGCGCCCACCACCCACCGGAGGTGGTCGTTGATGAAGATCTCGTCCTGAATGTAGACGCCGCCCTCCGACCGGTTGTCACCGCGCGGGGCGAGCGACAGGTCGAACTGGTTGTAGCGCAGGTTGCCGCCGTAGCTGAGCACGTTGCGCGTGCCGATCGCGTTGACGTTGCCGTACTCGGCATCGAACGTCCTGGTGTTGAAGTTGAAGAGGATCGGCCGGCCCTGCAGGTCGAAGGACAGCAGCGCGTTGGCGTCGCCATCGAGGATGTTGGTGAACAGGTTGACCTTCTGCGCGCCCTTGGTCCACCGTGCCGAGCCGTAGGCGAGCTTGGTGCCGCGGTTCATGTCGAACGGGCCGATGCCGGTATGGATGATGCCCTCGGTGCCGGCGAAGCCGCCCGAGAACGACAGGCGGTAGGCGCCTTCGGGCGCCTCGTAGTCCACACGCGAGTCGAACTTCGGCTGGCGCGTGCCGCTGTTGGCAAACGAGGGATACGGCGTGTTCTGCGGGTTGGCGATGGTGCCCTGGGGCCGCGGCAGCGCGTCCTGGCCGAGGGCGCCGGCCGAGATTTTGTACGACCAGCGGTCGTTCACGGCAGCGGCATGCGTGCCGTTGAAGTACCACAGCGCGCCGTTGCCTTCGCCGTTGCCCTTCACCTCGCGGCCGAACGTGCCGACACCGAGCGTGAAGCTGTCGCCCTGCATCTCGCGCGGTGTCTTGGTGATGAAGTTCACGACGCCCGAGAGCGCATTGGCACCCCACACGGCCGACGCCGGCCCGCGGATGACCTCGATTTGACGCACCTCGTTGGGATTGATGGGCAGGAAGTCCCAGGCCACGAAACCGAAGAAGTCGAGATAGAGGCTGCGGCCGTCGATGAGTGCCAGCTGCCCCGTGGAGAGCGTCGAGGTGGCGCCGCGCATGTTGATGTTGAAGTCGCG
>JANORI010000208.1:0-7923 GCA_031415235.1 Acidobacteriota bacterium
GCGGCCTGGCCACGCCGCGCGGCCGCGACCGCGCGCGCCGGCGCGCGCGGGCCGACATCATCTGCTTCCCCGAAAGCTACGTGCCCGGGTACCGTGCGCCTGGTCGTCACGTGCCCCCGCCCGACGCCGCCTTCCTGGCACGGGCGTGGACGGCGGTGGCCGCCGCGGCCGCCGTAGCCGACATCGCGGTGGCCCTCGGCACCGAGCGGCTGGTCGACGGCGCGCTGCGTATCACGACGCTCGTGGTGCATCGCGACGGCACGGTGGCAGGCTGGCAGGACAAAGTGCAGCTCGACCCGTCAGAGGAACCGGCGTTTGCGCCCGGTGACGAACGTCGGGTGTTCACGACCGGCGCGCTCACCTTCGGTCTCGCGATCTGTCACGAAGGATGGCGATACCCGGAAACGGTGCGCTGGGCAGCCAGGCGCGGCGCGCAGGTGGTCTTCCTGCCGCACTTCCACGAGGCCGGGCCCGGCAGTTACCGGCCCGCCACCTTTGCCGATCCGGCCAACACGTTTCACGAAACGGCCATCCTGTGCCGCGCGGCGGAGAACACCTGCTGGATCGCCGCGGTGAACTACGCCGGCGAGGGATCGCCGACGACCTCGGCGGTCGTACGGCCCGACGGCACTCTGCACTGCTTTCAGCCGTACGGACAGGCCGGCCTGCTTGTCGTGGATCTCGACCTTCGCCTGGCCACCGGGCTGCTCGCCTCGCGCTGCCGCACCCACGGAGCCTAGCACGCACAAAGGGCCGGCCCCGAGTGGGACCAGCCCTTCTGCATGATTCACGAGTGCCGCTCCTTCAAAGCAGCGCGCCGGCTTACGGCAGCGCCATCGTGGCGTACCCGCCGCTCACCGGGATGACGATGTACTGCTTTCCTTGGTGGAGGTAGGTCATGAGGCCGTACCCGCCGAGCCGCGGCGTCACCACCGAGCCCACGCGCTTGCCGGTCTTCTTGTCGATGGCAAACAGGTTGGGCTTGTTGTCAGCCGTCTGACCCGTGGCGAAGAGCAGCGTCGGGCTCGCAGCCAGGGCGGGAGAACCGCGACGGCCCCAGTTCGTGTCGACCTGCACGCCCTTGAGCAGCGGGTTCCCCCTGAAGGAGTCCTGCTGGCTCTGCGCCATGTCGCCGTTGGGAATCATCCACAGGTGATCGCCGGTGTTCATGTCGATGGCGGTGATGCGGGCGACCGGCCCCTTGAAGATGTCCGGGATGCCGGCCAGCGGATCGCTCGCCATCTGCGGCTCGGGCCGCGTCGGTTCGTGCGTGCTGATCCACTGGGCCAGCGTCTTGCCAGTCATCTGCGGCGTGTCGCGATGAGCCGCCGGCTCCAGGGTGGTCGGCGAGCAGCCGCTCGCCGAGGCGATGAAGATGATGCCCGTAGCGGGATCGGCCGCGGGAGGTCCGGTGATGTTTGCTCCGCCGCCGCCACCGGGGCAGATGTTGGCCGCCTTGCGACCCTCGGCATTGCCTTCATGCACGGGCGGCGCAAAGAGCGGATCGAGCAGGTCGAGCTTCTTGGCGCGCTCGAGCGCGAGCCGCCGCACCTCGGGCGTGTAGTCGATCAGGTGCTCTTCGGTGCGCCCCTGCAGGTCGAACGGCTTGGGTCTGGTCACGAAGGACTGCGTCGTGGCCAGCTTCTCGCCCGGCACCTTCGACGCCGGCACGGGCCGCATCTCCATCGGCCAGATGGGCTCGCCGGTGTGGCGGTTGTACGAGTACACCCACGACTGCTTCGTAATCTGGAACAGGCCAGGAATGCGACGGCCGCCCACGTTCACATCGAGCAGGATGGGCGCGGTCGGCGTGTCGTAGTTCCAGATGTCGTGCTTCACCAACTGCTGGTGCCACACGCGTTTGCCCGTCTTCACATCGAGCGCGATGATGCTCGTGCTGAACAGGTTGTCACCTGGGCGGAAGCCGCCGAAGTAGTCGATGGTCGCGCCGTTGGTGGGCACGTAGACCAGCCCGCGGCCCGGGTCGGCCGACATGGGCGCCCACGACGAGACGTCGCCGGTCCAGCGCCACGCGTCGTTCTCCCACGTCTCGTGGCCGAACTCACCCGGCCGCGGAATGACGTGGAACTTCCACAGGAACTTGCCGGTCTTGAGGTCGTAGCCCAGGATGTCGCCGGGCACGTTCTCGATGCGGGTCTGGTTGTAGCCCTGCTCGGCCGAGTTGCCGACCACGAGCACGTCGTTCACGACGATGGGCGGCGACGAACTGGTGATGTAGCCCAACTCCAGCGGCAGGCCCTTAGCGGCATCGTACTTCTGCTCGGACTGCTTCCAGGGACCCCAGTCGCCGATGACGTCCTTCAGCAGGTCGATCGAGCCCGACTTCGGGAAGCCCGCCACG
The DNA here is from genome assembly GCA_031415235.1 of Acidobacteriota bacterium. GTDB lineage: Bacteria > Acidobacteriota > Vicinamibacteria > Vicinamibacterales > UBA2999 > CADEFD01. The sequence goes on from JANORI010000208.1 coordinate 2,363, forward strand.
GGCACGCTCGTGCCCCAGCCCTCGATGGGCTTGCCGGTCACGGCGTCGAGCGCGTGCAGGAAGAAGCCCGGGGTCACGACGATGACCGCGTCGCGTCCGTTGATCTTCGCAAACGTCACGCCCTTGCCGTGGTTCGAACGCATCGAGTACTCGTGGCGCGGCGTGAGCGGCTCCTGAAAGGCCCAGAGAGTCTTGCCGGTGGCCGGGTCGAGCGACACCACCGTGCGGCGCGGGCCCGACACCGTGATGAGCATGCCGTTCACGTAGATGGGCAGGCCGCGCGCGTTGACCTCTCCCAGCTCTATGCCGGGAGGCAGGTCGGCGCCCTTCCATTCCCATGCGACCTTCAGCGAGTTGAAGTTCGCGGCGTTGACCTGGTCGAGGGGCGAGTAACGGGTGGACGTGTCGCCACCGGTGATGGTCGTCCAGTCGGTCTTCTGCTGCGCGCCGCCGGTGAGTCCGGCCACAATCAGCGCAACGACCACGGTTGCCGCGCCTAGCAGCGCGTGCGGGATCCAGTTCCGAACCTTTGACGTCATAAGCACCTATACTCCCTTCGAATCAGTGGGAGGACCGCATGAATAGCCGGCCCAGAATGCTGTGCGGCGGGCAATTTGTCAAACACGTTGTACGCAAGGCGGGCCAGGCGCCCCCTTTGGGAAGCGCCCGGCCCTTGGAATGTTTCGCCCACAGGCGGCTGGAACGCTGTGACTAGCGAGGCTCCGCCCCAGACCGCCGAGCGTGTGGCTCCGCCTCGCTAGTGGCAGTGTCTCTTTGCCCCGCTCCGCGGGGCGAGAAAACTTGACTCGTTTGTATGAGTTTCACGAGGTCAAGTTTCCTAGGGCAACGCCATCGCCGAGTAGCCGCCGCTCACGGGGATGATGACGTACTGCTTGCCCTGGTGCAGGTAGGTCATCAGGCCGTAGCCGCCCACGCGCGGCGTCTCGACCGCGCCCACGCGCTTGCCGGTCTTCTTGTCGATGCCGAACAGGTGCGGCTTGTTGTCAGCCGTCTGTCCGGTGGCGAGCAGCAGGGTCGAGGTGGCGGCCATCGCGGCCTGACCACGCCGGCCCACGTTCGGGTCGAAGGTCACGCCCGCCATGAGCGGCTGGGCGCGAAACGCGTCCTGGTCGCGCGTCGGCGTGTCGCCGTGGGGAATCATCCACAGGTGTTCGCCGGTGTTCATGTCGATGGCGACGATGCGGCCCACCGGGCCCTTGAAGAGCGACGGGAAGCCGCGCAGCGGGTCGTTCTCCATCGGCGGAGCCGGCGGCTTGCCGCCGCGCAGCGGCACCCAGGCGGCCAGCGTCTTGCCGGTCATCTTGTCGTTGTCCCGCTCACTGGCCGGCTGCAGCAACGTCGGCGAGCAGCCGTCGTAGGAGGTCACGAAGATGATCCCGTTGACCGGGTCGGCCGCCGGCGGTCCGGTGATGTTGGCGCCGCCGTTGCCGCCGGGGCAGATGTTGGCCGGGCCCTTGCCTTCCGCGTTGCCGCGGTGGCGCGGGGGCTCGAAGAGGTCGGCCAGCAGGTCGAGCTTCTGCACCCGTTCGAGAGCCAGCTTCTTCACCTCGGGCGTGTAGTCGATGACGTCCGCTTCCTTGCGGCCCTGGAAGTCGTACGGCTTCGGCTTGGTCACATACGGCTGCATCGCCGACAGCTTCTCGGTGGGCACCTTCGACTGCGGCGCCGGCCGCATCTCCATCGGCCAGATCGGCTCGCCGGTGAGGCGGTTGTAGGAATACACCCACGACTGCTTGGTGATCTGGAACACGCCCGGCACGCGCCGGCCGCCGACGTTGACGTCGAGCAGGATCGGCGCGGTCGGCAGGTCGTAGTTCCAGATGTCGTGTTTGACGAGCTGCTGGTGCCACACCCGCTTGCCGGTCTTCACATCGAGGGCGATCAGGCTGGTGCTGAACAGGTTGTCGCCCGGGCGGAAGCCGCCGAAGTAGTCGATGGTCGCGCCGTTGGTCGGAATGTAGACCAGACCACGGGCCGGGTCAGCCGACATCGGCGCCCACGAGGACACGTCGCCGGTCCAGCGCCACGCGTCGTTCTCCCACGTGTTGTGGCCGAACTCGCCCGGCCGCGGGATGACGTGGAACTTCCACAGGAACTTGCCGGTCTTGACGTCGTAGCCGAGGATGTCGCCGGGCACGTTCTCGACGCGCGTCTGGTTGTAGCCCTGCTCGGCCGAGTTGCCGATGACCAGCACGTCGTTCACGATGATGGGCGGCGACGAGGTGGTGATGTAGCCGAGCTCGAGCGGCAGGCCCTTGGTGGCGTCGTACTTCTGCTCGGTCTGCTTCCAGGGCTGCCAGTCGGCAATCAGGTCCTTGAGCATGTCGACCGAACCCGACTTGCCGAAGCCCGCCACCGGCACGGTCTCGCCCCAGCCTTCAATCGGCTTGCCGGTCTTCGCGTCGAGCGCATGCACGAAGAAGCCGGGGGTCGTGACGATCACGACGCTCTTGCCGTTGATCTTGGTGAACGCCACGCCCTTGCCGTGGTTCGAGCGCACCGAGTAGTCGTGACGCGGGGTGGTCGGTTCCTGGAACGTCCACAGCGTCTTGCCGGTGGCCGGGTCGAGCGACACCACGGTGCGGCGCGGACCCGACACGGTGATGAGCATCCCCTCCACGTAAATCGGCAGGCCGCGGGCGTTGATCTCGCCGATCTCGACGCCGGGCGCCACGTCGGTGCCCTTCCATTCCCAGGCGAGCTTCAAGTTGTTGAAGTTGGCGGCGGTGATCTGGTCGAGCGGCGAATAGCGCGTGGACGTGTCGCCGCCGGTGATGGAGGTCCAATCGCCCTTCTGCTGGGCACCCCCTGGTAGGCTGGCGACCACGAGCGCGATCATCACGGTCGCCGCACCGATCAGTGCGTGGGACGTCCAGCGTCGACGTTCTGCAATCTTCATGGGCACCTATACTCCCCTCGAATCAGTGGGAGAAACCGCGTAAACAACCGGTCCAGAATGCTGCGGTTGGCCCTGCCTTGTCAACATCCGTTCCCGAAACTCGGCAGGCCGGTTGCAGCCCGGGAACCGCTGGTGTACAAGGCAGAGGGTTCCTCCGCCCGCCAATCATGTCCACCCAGACCCGTCACACCCGCCCGCCCACCGTGGCGCGCCCCGACACGTCCACGCCTCCGAGCGGTTCTCTCGCCGGTCTCGCGGTGGCCTTCGCGCTTACCCTCGGCCTGTTGGGGGTGTCGCTCCTGCCGCGCGTGCAGGGCAATTCCCGGTTGACGTGGGCCTTCTGGGCGGCCGCCGGCGTCCTGCTTGTGTGGCAGGCCGTGCTGGCCGTCATGACGGGGGGCCGCGTGGCCGGCTTCGTCAGTACCCCGCCCCGGCCGCAGCACTACATCCAGATGTGCTGCCACCTGAGCGTGTACACCTACTGGGGCTGGTACTTCGCGCCGGTGTACCCCTACATGCCGCTGCTCTTTGCGCAGGTGCTCTTCGCCTACGCCTTCGACACTTTGCTGTCGTGGTCGCGCAACCGTCCCTTTGGGGTGGGCTTCGGACCGATTCCCATCGTCTTCAGCACGAACCTGTTCCTCTGGTTCCGCGACGACTGGTTCGCGTTCCAGTTCCTGCTCATCGCCGTCGGCTTCCTCGGCAAGGCGTTCGTGCAGTGGGAGCGCGACGGCCGTCGCACGCACATCTTCAACCCGTCGGCGTTCGCCCTGGCGCTGTTTTCGCTGGTGCTAATCGTGACCGGCACGACCTCAGTCACCTGGGCGCAGGAGATCAACACCACGTTCGCCCTGGGGCCGCACATCTACCTCGTGCTCTTCCTGGTCGGCCTGGTGGTGATGTACTTCTTCTCCACCACCTACGTGACCGCTTCGGCGGCGGCCACGCTCTTCGGCGTGAGCGCGCTCTACGGCGCCGTCACGGGCGTGCCGTATTTCATCGACACCGAGATTCCGTCAGCGGTGTTCCTCGGCCTGCACCTGCTCGTGACCGACCCGTCGACGTCGCCCCGCTCGCCGCTCGGCCGCGTGATCTTCGGCGTGGCCTATGGGCTGGGCGTCTTCGCCCTCTACGCGGTGCTCGGTGCACTGGGTGTGCCCACCTTCTACGACAAACTGCTGAGCGTGCCACTGCTCAATCTGCTCGTGCCGTCGATCGACCGCCTCGTCACGCGCATCGGCGACCGTCCTCTCATCGCCACGTTGGGACTCGACCCGCCGCTCGGCCACCGCAATCTCGCCCACATGGCGGTGTGGATCGTGTTCTTCGCGGTGATGACCGTGGCCGGCCGCACCGACGGCATGCACCGAGGCGACGCGCTGCCCTTCTGGGTCGAGGCGTGCGCGGCCGATCGTCCGCAGGCGTGTGAGCGCTTGCTGCGCATCGAGGGTTCGTACTGCACCGACAACGCCGGCTGGGCCTGCAACGAACTGGGCCTGCACTACGCCGAGGGCCGGCTCGTGCCGGCCGATGGCGACCGCGCACTCGCCTACTTCTCACGCGCGTGCGAAGGCCGCTTCCAGGCGGGCTGCGTCAACCTGCTCGACCCGGCGGCGCCGACCCGCGCCAATCCGCGCGCCTTCGATCTGCGCCTGCTGGTGCGCGAAGGCGGCCTCAACCTGGCCGACACGCCCGAGGCGGAGCTGTACGCGCGCGCCTGCCGCCACGGCTGGACCTTCGCGTGCGAGAAGGTGTCGGCGTCGCGTTGATCGTCGCGGTGGACGTGCGCACCTGGATCGGCGCGGGCCTGCTGGCCGCACTCGGCCTCGTCGTGCTCGGCTCGTTCCGGCCAGGCGCCGCGGTGGCCGCGCAGACGCCGCCCGCCGCCCGTGCGCTGCCCGAGTTCGTCGCGATTGCCGCCGGGCCCATGACCATGGGCGCCGATCCGGCGCGTGACCCGCAGGCCTTCGACAACGAGCGCTGGTCGGCAGCGCAGGGCCAAGGCACGCTCGACCTGCCGCTCTTCTACATCAGCCGTACCGAAGTGACGGTGGCGGCGTTCTCGGCGTTTGTCAGCGCCACGAATTGGCGCATCGATCGCCGCGCCGTCGAGGCACCCGGCGCGCATCCAGTCGCGTTTGTGTCGTGGCCCGATGCGCTCGCCTACTGCCGGTGGCTCGAGACTACGCTGAAGGCGTCGGCCTACACCGCCCCCGAGGTCGCGCAACAGCTGCGCGAGGGCTGGCGCGTGACGCTCCCCACCGAAGCGCAGTGGGAGAAGGCCGCCCGCGGCGGCGATCGTCGCCTCTACCCGTGGGGCGACACCGCCCGGCGCGACCGCGCCAACTATGCGAGTACGGCGCCCGTGCCCGTTGGCCAGTTCGCGTGTCCTGAATGCGCCAACGGGCTGGCCGACATGGCCGGCAACGTGTGGGAATGGACGCGGAGCCCCTACCAGCCGTATCCCTACGACGAGGCCGACGACCGCACGGGCCTCGAGGTCGACGCGCTGTGGGTGATGCGCGGCGGAGCCTTCAACGATCCCGCGCGCATGCTGCGCGGCTCGACGCGCGGCGCGGCCGAGCCCGGCGCGCGGCGCGCTTTCATCGGCTTCCGCGTGGCGTTGACGGCGAAGTGACCT
>JANORI010000209.1:0-2074 GCA_031415235.1 Acidobacteriota bacterium
GTCAGGCGGAGGGGCGGCTGGGCCGCGGCAGGTCGGGTGCCGCAGCGCCTCATGCGCGCGCGCCGAGAGTCCCGCGCAGCCGCAGGCCGAGGTCGCGGCGACCGCGCACCGCCGGGCCTAATGATCTGCCTCCCAGCGCGGGCGCCGTGGCAGCGAGGAAAATGTGAATATGTGGTGTTGTTTTCTTGACAAATTCATTACTTACATATACCCACACGAGGGATGGACACTCCCAACGTCGGTGACACGCCGGTGGCGCCGGACGCCACCGAGACCGCACCGCGGACGCTCTTTCCGCTGCCCCCCGCCACCGCGCCCGCGGCGCGCCCCGCGCCGGCGGATCCCAAACGGGGCGCCCGGCTGCGACAAGCCGAGCGCGCGCAGATCGCCTGGGGGCGCATCGATCTCGACGCGATGCTCCCCGAGGGGCATGCCGCGCGGGGGATCTGGGCCGTGGTGGAACGGCTCGACCTGACGCCCCTCTACGCCCAGATCGCGGCGCGGGACGATCTCGCCGGCGCCGCCGCCATCGATCCGAAGATCCTGCTCGCGCTGTGGGTGTTCGCCACCAGTGAGGGCGAGGGGAGTGCGCGGGAAATCTGGCGGCTGACCGGCCTCCACGACGCGTATCGGTGGCTCTGCGGGGGCGTGCTGGTGGGCTACCATACGCTCAGCGATTTTCGCAGCCACCAGGGCGCCGTCGTCGATGGGCTGATCAGCCAAGTGCTCGCGTTGCTGCTGCAGCAGGATCTGGTCGATCTGCACCGCGTCGCGCAGGACGGCACCCGGGTCCGCGCCAGTGCCGGCGCCAGCTCGTTTCGCCGGGAGCAGACCCTGGAGGCGTTGATGGAGCAGGCGCGGATGCACCTGGAGGCGGTGACCCGAGAAGCCGCCGACCCGGCGATCAGCGCGCGGCGGGCCGCCGCCCGCAAGCGCGGGGCGCTGGACCGCTTGGCCCGCCTGGAAGCGGCCTTGCAACAGGTCCCCGAGGTCCGTGAGACCAAGCAGCGCCGCGGGGCCAAGGACGCCACGGTCCGGGTGTCCACCACCGACCCGGAGGCGCGGGTGATGAAGATGGGCGATGGCGGATTTCGTCCGGCCTTCAATGTCCAGTTTGCCACCACGACCGATGCGGCGCGGGTCATCGTCGGGGTCGACGTCACCAACCGGGGCAGTGACATGGGGCAGGCGACGCCGATGCTCGAGCAGATCCACGAGCGGACCGGGGTCCGCCCGGCCGAGATCCTGGTCGACGGCGGCTACACCCAACACGAGGGCATCGATCAGGCCGCCGCGCGTGGGGCCACCTTCTACGCGCCGGTTCCCAAGCCGCGCCTGGGCGATGCCCGCGATCCGCATGCGCCCCGCGACACGGACAGCGCCGCGGTGGCCGCCTGGCGGCAGCGCATGGCCACCGCCGAGGCCAAGACGATCTATAAGCAGCGGGCAGCCACCGCCGAGACCGTCAATGCCGACGCGAAGGCCCATCGGGGACTCGACGCCCTTTCCGTGCGGGGTCGGGAAAAGACGCTGGGTAGCGCGTGTCTCTTCGCGCTCACCTACAACATCCTGCGCCTGATCACCCTCGGCGGGTGAGGGCGCGCTCGGATTGAGCGCCCCGGGCGAGCGAATGCCTTGCCCGGCGAGTCCTTTCGCCACCCCCCCTGAGCCACCGGCTTGGCCAACGTCGCCGATGAGCCGCTGCCGTCACCCCACCCGCTGCGCCCCACCGTCGCCCAGGGCTTGCCACCCACCTGAGACCTCAATTCCTGCTCACACTCTGAGTGTCGCAACACGGGCCCCGAGGTAGCGGCGCTGGCCTCACACGCCGCCTGGCGCAGCCTCCACTCCGACGAGGTCAACAGCGACGAGGTCGCCACCGCGTACCCACCCATGTTCGAGCCCGACTGGGTGGCCGAGCCCGACACTTGGAACCCCACCGGCCCGGTGTTCGACGACGACGGCAACCTCTACTTCGTGCCCTCCTTTCCCTACGAGAACGTGGTCCTCATCTCTCTCGACCCGACCACTGGCACGCGGCGCTGGGCGATCCCCAGCACAACTGCCGCCCCGG
>JANORI010000210.1:0-3629 GCA_031415235.1 Acidobacteriota bacterium
TCGACGCGGAAGTGACGGTTCCGCTCGTTGACTTCCGGGGCAATCGCCGCCAGTTCGCCCTTGTAGCGCTCGCCCGATCGCGCCTGCACGACCACCTCGGCCGGCATCCCAATCTTGAGGCGTCCGGCGTCGAGTTCCGACACGCCGGCCTCGAGCTTCAACACGCGCAGGTCGGCAACAACCACCACGGGCAGGTCTCCGGGCATTGCGCCGGGGTCGTAGTTGCGTTCGACGACATGCCCCGATACAGGGGAGGTCAAGGTCGTGTCGCGCTGGACCTCGCGCGCTCGACGTTGCGCGGCGGCGGCCTGGGCCAAGGTGGCGCGGGCCAGGTCGCGCTGCGCCAGTGACGACTTATTCGCAGTCTCGGCGGCATCGAGGCGCTGGCGGGGCAGTGCGCCCCTTTCAAAGAGGTTCCGGGCGCGTTCGAGTTCTGTGGCGGCGTTCGAGAGCGCCGCCTCGGCGGCATCGACGCCCGCCTTGGCCACGCTCACCGTGGCCTCGGCGGCATCAGCCTGGGCGTCGATCTCGCGGCGGTCGATGGTCGCGATCGTTTGGCCCTCGCGCACCGACGCGCCGATGTCCACGAGCACGCGCTCGAGGGCGCCGGGCACACGAGGCTTCACGCCCACCCGGGCGCGCGGCGCCAGATTGCCGGAGAGCACGAGCGTGGCTTCGATGGTACCAGACTGCGCGGTGACCGCCTCGACGTCGATGACGGGTGATTCCACGGCCGCCGCCGCTTGCGGAGCCGCGGAGCCGCCGCAGGCGACCGTCAGCGACAATGCGGCGCTTGCGGTGAGCGCGAGGAACAGAACACTAGCCTTCATGGGACGCAACTCCAGTGGGGGAGGCCAAGGACGAACAAGGGCGTTGGGGATGACAGGGGACAAACGTCAGTGACGCGCCGGCGGCGAGGCCCGCGAGGGTCGTATTGAGCACGTCGCGCGCCAGCGCGTCGCAGTCCTCGCCTGGTGCGAGGCGGCACGTGCAGCCAAGTACGGCGGGGCCGGTGAGGGACGCCCACAGCACGTGGAGCGCCACCTGCGGATTGAGGTCGGCCGGCAGCTGGCCGGCGTCGATCGCCCGCTGAATACGGGCCGCCACGTGTGTTGACGACGGAACGGTCACCAGGGTTCAGAGGCTGGGTGGGCTACACTAGCGCCCGTGCCTGTCGCTGTGGCTGAACGTGCCTCACTTGTCTCCCCCTGGGTCGCCGCTCTCCTGGCGTGGCTCGTACCGGGCGTCGGCCACCTGGTGCTCGGACGGCGCCAGAAAGGTCTGGTCTTCTTGGCCGCGATTCCGACCATGTTTGCGATCGGGCTGATGCTCTCCGGGCGGGTGTTTCCCTTCGATTTTTCTCAGCCGCTGGTGGCCCTGGCCGCCGTGGCCGCCCGCGGCGTGGGGGCGCCCGCTTTCCTGGCCGGCTGGCTCGACCTCGGGCGGGGTGTCGTGACCGATGCGTCCTACGAGTATGGGAACGCGTTTCTCATCGTGAGCGGATTGTTGAACATGCTGGTTGCGCTCGATGCGTTCGACGTGGCGTCGGGGCGGAAGTGATGACGAGCCACCTGCTGCTGCTGGCGTTGTTTGCCTTCTTCGTCGCCCTCGTCTTTGCCACCATCGCCTATGATGCGCCGCGCCTGCAGGCGGCTTTCGGCGTGCGGATCTTCGCGGGTTTTCTTCTTGCCGGCCTGGCGCTCGGCTGGCTGATGTATCCGTTGCCACTGTGAGTGGCCCCCCGACGTCCCATTCCGTGCCCGCGACCTGCCAGGGTGGCGGGTGGCTCGTCCTGTGGGGCCCGGTCGCGGCGTGCATGGCGCTCATCTTCACGCTGTCCGCAATGTCGTCGCCGCCCTCTCCAGCAGAGTGGAACGACAAGGTGGAGCACTTCTTCGGGTACGGCGGCCTTGGCGTTGTAGCACTGCGGGCCACTGCCGGGGGCACGCTCAACGGGGCGACGGGTGGAGCAGCGGCGGCCGCATGGGCCATCGCGACGACCTACGGCGTCACCGACGAGTATCACCAGAGCTTCGTGGCGGGACGCACGTCGGAGATCTCCGATGTGCTGGCCGACGCACTCGGTGCAATGGCAACCATCGTGCCTGTCTGGGCGTTCGGTATAATCGCTCGTTCGCGCCACGCGTCCGGCGCATCTGTGAGGCGGCGATGAGCACCTACGACAACCTGTTGCTCGAACGCGACGGCGCTGTTGCGGTCGTGACGATCAATCGCCCCCCGAAGATGAACGCGCTGAATGCGCAGACCATCGCCGAACTTGGGCACGTGATTGCGGACCTCGGTGCCGACGCCGGCGTGCGCGCGGTGGTGCTGACGGGCGCCGGCGATAAGGCGTTTGTGGCGGGCGCGGATATCTCCGAGCTCGCCGCGCAGACGCCGGCGCAGGCGAAGGAACACGCGGCCGCCGGGCAGCGCGTCTTTGGTGCGATCGAGTCGTTGGGCAAGCCGGTGATTGCGGCCATTAACGGGTTTGCGCTCGGCGGCGGCTGCGAGCTGGCGATGGCGTGCACGATACGCATTGCGGCAGATTCGGCCAGGCTCGGCCAGCCAGAAATCAATCTCGGACTCACTCCCGGGTATGGGGGCTCGCAGCGTCTGCCCCGGCTGGTGGGCCGCGGGATCGCCCTCGAGCTGCTGCTCACCGGCGATACGATCAGCGCGGCCCGCGCCTACGACATTGGGCTGGTCAACCGCGTGGTCCCGGCCGCGGCGCTGCGCGCCGAGGCGCTGGCACTGGCCGGCGCACTGGCATCGAAGGCACCCGTCGCGGTGCAGTACATCCTCGAGCTCGTCCAGCACGGCGCAGAGATGGCCATGGTCGAAGCCCTGCACCTGGAGACGACGCTCTTTGGCCTCGCGGCGGCCACCGACGACATGAAGGAAGGCACACGCGCGTTCCTCGACAAGCGCAAAGCCGACTGGACGGGGCGCTAGCGTGGCGATCTTCGAGGGCGACCGTCGCGCCTCCGGACTGCGGTTTGCGATCGTCGTGGCGCGCTTCAACGACTTCGTGACTGCCCGGCTGTTGGCCGGCGCGCAGGAAGCGCTGGCCGAAGCGGGTGTGGTCGACGAGGACATCGACCTCGTGTGGGTGCCCGGCGCCTTTGAACTTCCCGGCGCCGCCGAGCACGTGGCCACCGCCCGCGGCGTGGCTGGGGTCGTGTGCCTGGGCTGCGTGATTCGCGGGGGCACTCCGCACTTCGAGTACATCTGCGCTGCCGCCGCACACGGCGTGACCGCGGCGGCCGGGCGCACCGGCGTGCCCATGGCGTTCGGCGTGCTCACGACCGACTCGGTCGAGCAGGCGGTGGAGCGGGCCTCCGCCGGGCCTTCGAACAAGGGCTACGAAGCCGCGCTCGCGGCCGTCGAGATGGCGACCGTCTATCGTGCGCTCGGAGCGCGCGCGTGAGCGACCAGACGAGCGACACACGCCGGTGGGACGTGCGGCACCGCGCCCGAGAGGCAGCGCTTCGTGCGCTGTATCAGCTCGAGGTCGGCGGGCTCGAGACGGCGCAGGCCATGGCACTGGTGGAGCAGGAAGGCGACCTCGAAGCCGTCTCGCTCGACGTCGGCACGCGCGCCTTCGCGGCGCGACTGGTCGTCGGCGC
>JANORI010000211.1:0-1968 GCA_031415235.1 Acidobacteriota bacterium
GGCGGGACGAGGCGGCCGTCGTCCCCGGAGTCGTCGTCGTCGCGACCTCGACGGCGATGTCGGCCCTCCACTGAGAGACCAGCGCGTCGATGACCCGGGCGGAGCCGACCGGCACGACGGCGGCTGGCCGGTCAGCACGCAACACGAATGCGACATACGACGGCACTACTGGCGAGGCGCGTGTCAACGTCTTGGCCATGGGCCCGGGCCGCGGCTCGGTGAGAATCGTTCGGTCGTAGCGGGCGAACGACACGAGCGCACTGTCGGCCGGGAGGGCGGCCCTCACCTCGTCCAGGCCAATCCGGGCTCGAGTCCGCTCTGCCCTGAACTCGGCGCTCGCCTCCGCCAACGCCTGCTCCGCTACCTCGCCGTCGCGCCGCGCGGCTGCGACCAACGCAGTGTATTGAGCTGGCGACATCTGGCCGGGCCCGCGCACCTGCAAGTTGGCAAGGCGCTGCTGCGCAGAGGTCAGCGCGACCCGTGTAGGGGTCGAGTGGCCGCCGATCGCGTTGGCCGCACTGCGACGCGCCGCGATCTCATCCAGGACAAGCGCTCGGCTCCTGATAAGCGCGTCCAACCCGACCGGTACTGCGTCGGGAGCGTTGGCGCCAAGCGAGAAGATCAGCGACAAGCCGCGAGGACGTGCGGCAGCGTAGAGCAGCGCCTGGCGTTCGGGCAGGGAGCGCAACATGAGACGCAGGTGGTCTCGCCCCGTCGTTTCGGCCGTGACCGCGGTCTTCAAGGCCGCCGCGCGATCGCCGAGAGTGGCTAGAGCCGATGCCAACCCCGCCTGAATTTCTGCAAATGCGGGATGTGTCGGGCCGAAAACCTTGGCGCGAATGGCCAACGCACGTTCGAAATAGGTCCGAGCCGCGGCAGCGTCACCTCGTCTTGCCTGCAACCCCGCATAGAGCGTCAGCACCGCCGCAAACTCGGGCGCGTCGGGCGCGTCGAGCCGCTCCCAGATGCGGAGGGCCCGCGTGGCCAGGGCCTGGGCGTGCGTCGGCTGCCTGGCGGCAGCGAACACCGCGGCGAGATCCGCCAGAGTGCGCGCGACGTCGCGATGTTCGGACCCGAGATTCTTCTCCCGGATGGCCAGCGCACGTTCAAGCAAGGGGAGTGCTTCGGCCGGCCGCCCCTCTTCATTGAGGACGGTCGCAAGCTCAGTCAGCGCCACCGCGACGAACGGGTGGTTCCTGCCAAGCGTCCGCTGCCAGATGGCGACCGCCCGCCCGTGCTCCAGTCGGGCTTTGGCATAGTCGCCGAGTTTGACATCGAGAATCGCCAGATTGAGGCCCGTCGAGGCCACATAGTCATGCGAACGCCCGTACCGCGGCACGACGGCGGCGAGCGCGCGTTCGTATCGCTCGCGTGCGGCGGGGTACGCGCCCAGTTGCGACTCGGCCATGGCCAGGCTGTTCAAGTAGCCGGCGGTCTCGTGGTGACCCACGCCGAATTCGCGCTCGGCGATCGCGAGCGCCCGTTCCCTGAGGACGTGAGACTGTGTCAAATCGCCAAGATCGGCAAGCGTGCTCGCCAGGTACCGCATGGCCTCGAGCAATGTGGGATGCGTCGGGCGAAGGGTCCGGCCGGCCAGCGCGAATGCGCGCTCGGATGCCCGCCGCGATTCGGGCAGGTGTCCCTCGAACCACAACTGCTGCGCAAGGAGGTTCAGCGTCTCTACGAAGGCAGGATGCTCGGGGTCGCTGCTCTCTTGAAGCTCCTGCGCTCGCCGAATCGACTCTCCGGCCTTCTCGTATTGCCCCGCGCCCTGAGCGGCCGACGCGAGGCCCTCGAGTGTGCGCGCCAGGCTCGAGGGTGTCCGCGCCGACAGGCCCTCCTTGATGCGCAGGCTGCGCTCGAGAGCCTGAAGAGCCGCATCGTGGCTCCCGCTGGCGGTCAGGGCGGACGCCAGGCGGTCTAGCGCCTCCGCAGTGGCCAGTGTCGGGGTCCCTCCAGCACTCTGGA
>JANORI010000212.1:0-5409 GCA_031415235.1 Acidobacteriota bacterium
GCTCGTTCAAGCGCGTGCGCCGACTGGCCTTCTTCCTTGCGCTCGGCTACTTCGTGAAGTTTCCGATGGGCCACTTCGTGGACCTGCCCTACGCCACGCCGGAACGGTGGCGCTCGTTTTTCGCCGTGGACGTGCTGCAGAACGTGGCCCTCACGCTGCTGGCGTTGCAGGTGCTCATCGGATTGACGCGCACGCCGAGACGATTCGCGATCACCTGCGTGGTCGCCGCCACGCTGCTCGTGGGCTTCACGCCGCTGGCGCACGGCATTCGGTGGACAGCGCACGCGCCGCTTATCGCCGCATCCTACCTGTCGTTTGGCACCGGCTCGCTCTTTCCGCTCTTTCCGTGGGCGGGGTTCACACTGCTCGGCGCGGCCTTTGGCGTGACGGCGGCCCCGTGGGCGACCCGCGACCACCTGCGCCTCTTGGCCCGGGTGCTGTTTGTCGCAGGCGCGGTGCTGGCCATCGGTGCGGGCGTGATGGGCGAACTGGGCTGGTTCGAGTACGGCGCGCAGGACTGGTGGCGCTCGAGTCCGCTGTCGTTCGTGCAACGCTTCGGGTCGGTGCAGCGGCGGCGTCAGTCGAGTCACGTAGTGGCCAACCGCAGACACGACCGACAACAGCAGCAGCACCGACCCGAAGCGTTGCACGAACGACAGCGGACTCGAGCGCCACCAGTCCTGCACGCCGTAATCGAACCAGCCCAGTTCGCCCATCACGCCTGCGCCGATTGCCAACACCGCGCCGGCGACGAACAGCACACGAGCCAGCAGGCGGAGGTGGTCACGCGTGGCCCATGGGGCGGCCGTGACGCCAAAGGCCGCGCCGAGCAGCGTGAAGCCCGCCCACGGAAAGAGCGGAAAGAGCGACCCCGTGCCAAACGACAGATACGACGCGGCGATGAGCGGCACCTGCGCAGCCCATGTGATGCCGTGTGCGAGCGGCGTGAGGCCCACGAGCAGCGCGGCGGCGATGACGCACGCGATCGCGAATCGTCTTGGTGTGCGCGTGAGCCCGATGAGCCCCTGCAGCGCCAGCAGCGTGATGGCCACGTTCTGCAGCACGTCCACGGCGAGGAACGAGCGCCACCGCTCGGGTGTGGCGTAGGGCAGGTCCACGAAGTGGCCCATCGGGAACTTCACGAAGTAGCCGAGCGCAAGGAAGAAGGCCAGACGGCGCACGCGCTTGAACGAGCGGCGCGAGAACCGGCCCTGGTCCTCCCAGTGGCGCAGGCCCGTCAGGCTGAACGCCGCGCCCGACAGGAACAGGAACGTGCACGACGTGAGGCCGCGCAGGTAGAGCCAGGCATTGTACTGCAGACTGGTGCGGTAGTCGGGATGCAGCAGCGCGTCGATGGTGTGGCCCTGCACCATCAGCAACACCGCCACGGCTCTGGCCAGATCCACGAACAGGATCCGGCCAGCACTTGCGGCCGGCACTACGAGCGGAGGCGTCGTGGCGTCAGCCACCGCGCTCCCCGCCGCTGGGGGCTCGATCATGCGCCCTTGGCGAACACCGTACGCATCGACTCGAGCGCGCCGGTCAGCTCCTGGCGGTCTCTACACGTGCAGAACCGCAGGTAGCCTTCACTGGCCGGACCGAAGTCGACGCCCGGCACGCAGCCCACGCGCCCGTGCTTGATGATGTATTCGGCCACGGCCCACGACACCGACTCGGTCTGGTCGAGCCCACGGTCTTTCGCCCAGTCGGGATTGATCTTCACGAAGGCGTAGAAGGCGCCGTTCGGCGGATTACCCGAGAGCACGCCGCTCGCCACGTCGCGCAGGCCCTCATAGAAAAAGTCGCGACGGCTCTCGAGCTCGGTGCGGAACTGCGTGATGCAGTCCTGCGAGCCTTCGAGCGCGCCGATGCCGCCGTACTGGGCGATCGAGCAGACGTTGCTGGCGGTGTAGAGCGTGACCTTGATGGCCCGCGACCGCAGCACCTGGTCCTTGATGGCCACGTAGCCCAGGCGCACGCCCGTGATGGCGTATGACTTGCTCATGGTGTACATGGGAATCGTGCGCTCGTACATGCCCGGCAGCGACGCGATGCTCACGTGCTCGCCCGTGAAGAGCACGTCTTCGTAGGCTTCGTCCGACAGCACCCACAGGTTGTGCTCGCGCGCCATGTCGGCGATGCGTTCGAGGTCGGCCAGGGTCAAGGCGCCGCCGCTCGGGTTGCTCGGCGAGTTGATGTAGATCGCCTTGGTCTTCGGCGTGATGGCACGCTCGAGCTCGTCGAGATTCCAGCGGAACCCGAGCGACTCGTGTACCGGCACCTGCACCACCACGCCCTGCGACGCCTTCACGATGGCCAGCGACGGCGGCCACAGGGGATCGGGGCAGAGCACCTCGTCGCCCGGCTCGAGCAATGCCTGCATCACCACGTAGATGCCGTGCGTGCCGCCGTTGGTCACGATGATGTCGTCGTCGGTCTCGACGGGAATATCGTTCTTGTTCCGCAGTTTCTCGGCGATGAGCTGGCGCAGCCGCGGCAGGCCCACCGTCGGCAGGTAGTGCGTGTGGTTGTCGGCAATGGCCCGCGTCATCGCCTGCTTGACCGAATCCGGCGCGTCGAAGCTGACGTCGCCCTGGTCGAGACGGAACGGGTCCTTGATCGTGTACATCATGTCGCGGATGCGCACGATGCCGGACATCGGAACGGAATCGAGGAAGGTGCCCATAAGGACAAAATCGTACCACGAACGCCGCCTCGGCCGCTCGCCACCCGGCGGTCCTCTCCCGCTGCTGACGCGTTGGGTCAGGTCAGGACGCGTGGACGGACAGGCCGGCGCGGTCGAGGATCGCGTTCAGTACCACGGCCGTCTTCACCAGTGGCAGGTTGCTGACATAGAAGTGGCGCACGCCGAGCGACATCAGCGTGCGAATCGACTCGGCGCACACGTCCACGGGCGTGGCCCCGGCGGCAAATTCGGCCGTCAGGCCCTCGACTGGCACCGGCAGGAACTGGCTGAGGGTCTTCAGCGTGGAGGCCTTGGCGCTGCGGTAGTAGAACACGCCGAACATGCCGGGGGCCGTGACGCCCTGACGTTCCGCCTCGCGCAGGAAGCCCTCGACGTCGCCCGCGCCATGGTGCGACACGATCTGCGTCAGGTAGAAATCCGCGGTGAATTCGCCCGCGCCCACAAACGCCACTTGTCGAGCCGGGTCGCCGGCCGGATTTGCCCAGCCGCCGAGCGGCAACTCAGGATGGCGCTCGCGAATCAGCTTCCGTAATTGCCAGGCGTGGTCAACCGAGCGGGCGCGGCCCACGTGCTTGTCGCCGCCGAGCACGACGAGGGCCGGGAACCCGTGCTGCACCACCTGGTCGGCGTAACTCAGACAGAAGTCGATCGAGTGTTTGGTGGTCAGAAACGGCACCACGCTCGCGCGCGGCACGTCGGGCCCCAGGTTGGTGACCAGGTGGCGCAGGTTGTTCTCTTCCTGCGCGCCAACGGCGCTGTCGGTGACCATCACGCGCACGTCGTGACGTACCAAGCCGCGAATCGCGTGGTACGTGTCGATCCAGGCGTCGATGCCAGCTGCGGCCTCGAGCTCGGCTCGGGGTGGACGCAGCTCGACGGCGACCACGTGCGGTGACGTCTTCAGCGCGGCGAGAATGACGGGCGCTCCTTCACGGACCTTCAGTATAGCCGCGGAGCTGCGTGCCTTGGAGGCCCGCACGTGCCACTCGTGACGCCGATGAGGTCGGCAAGGCTCGTCTCGGGCGAGACCACCGCGACAAGACAGGGTTGAAGACGTGACGCGCCGTGCAGGTGTGTCAGCGCGCGCGGGGCGTCCAGGTAGAGAGCGCTACGCCAGTCAGCACCAGCACACCGCCCACGAGCGCATCTGCGCCCAGGCGTTCGCCGAGCAGCAGCGCGCCCCACGACACGCCAAACACCGGGATCAAGTAGGTCACCGCCATGGCCGTTGACGGACCCGCGCGCGCAATCAGGCGAAAGTACAGGACGTACGCTGCTGCCGTACAGCCCACGCCAAGAATCACGGCCGACGTCCATCCCCGTAGTGACGGCGACGTGGCGGGCCACAGCGGCACGGCCACCGGCACGAGCATCACCGTCGCTGCCACCTGGCTGCCCGCGGCCACGACCAGGGACGGCACGCCGGTGAGCGTGCGCTGGGTGACGTGCGCGGCCAGTCCGTAGAGCATCGTGGCCACGAGTGCTGCCACCACCGCCCGCCAGTCATTGCCGGCCGTCAGCCGCGGCCAGGCCAGGACGAGCACGCCCGCAAAGCCCACGAGCAGACCAAGCACCCGCAGAGGCGAGGGCCGTGCGCCCAGCCACGCGAAGCCAATGACCGCACCGAAGAGCGGCACGCTCGCATTCAGCGTGGACGACAGTCCGGCCGGCAGTGTCAGGGCCGCATAGGCGAGCAGCGAGAACGGGATCGCCGTGTTGATGGCGCCGATGACGAGCAGCGGGCCAGCCACGGGCCAGAGGGCGCGATGCACCCCACGCCACGCGACCAGAGGCAGGAGCACGACCGTGGCAATCGTCACGCGGACGGCGATGAGCGGCACGGGCCCGAACTCAGGTGCGGCGATGCGCATGAACAGAAACGCCGCGCCCCACAGCGCGCCGAGCAGCACGAGATCGACCAGGTCACGCGTGGCCATGCAGCAGTGTGTCTCCAAGACCCTGGCGCGTCGAGTGGCAGGACCGACCATACACGTCGAGATCCTGCCAAAATCGTGGACCAGCACATCGGGCCAGCCCGGGTGCAGACGTGTGGTCGAGGGCGCTTACAGTTCGCGCAGGGCTGCGGGAATCGGCAGACGCGCGGCGCGAATGGCCGGGAACAGGCCCCCGACCAGCCCCATCAGCAGCGCATAGACAAGGCCCAGCCCAAGCAGCGCTGGCGTGACGCGGAAGGCAAAAGCCACCTGGCTGAACGTCTGGAAGTTCATCGTGGAGGTCTGATAGCCATTGAATCCCAGATACGCCAGGATGCCGCCGATCACGCCGCCAATCGCCGCCAGCGCCAGTGACTCGACCATCACCGACACCACCACCGAGCTGGCATCGAAGCCGAGTGCGCGCAACGTGGCGATCTCGCGCGACCGCGTCGATACGGCGGTGTACATCGTGAGGATGGCGCCGAACACCGCGCCGATGCCCATCAGCGCCGCGATGCCGAAGCCCACGCCGCGGATGAGGCCGCTCAGCGCGCGCGACTGCTGCGCGTAGTACTCGGTTTCGCGCCGCACCTGCACGTTCAGCTGCGGGTTGGCGGTGAGCCAGTCGCGAAAGGTGTCGAAGGTGTCGGACGAGTCGAGCTTCGCCACCACCAGCTGGTAGCTGTTGCCGCGCCGGTAGGCGCCCTGCAGCACGCGCGCGTCACACCAGATCTCGGTTTCCGACACGCCGCCCTGCGCGTCGAA
>JANORI010000213.1:0-3428 GCA_031415235.1 Acidobacteriota bacterium
CAATACAAGGCGTTCGGGGTGCCGGGACTGGGGCTCAAGCGCGGCCTCGGGGACGAGCTGGTCGTCGCGCCCTATGCGAGCGCACTGGCGGTCACAATAGACCCGGCGGCAGCCACGGCCAACCTGCGGCGTCTTGCGGCCTCGGGCCTCTCGGGCGACTTCGGCTTCTTCGACGCCGTGGACTACACCAATCGCGGCCCTGATGCGCTTGGCGCGGGCGAGACCGCGCCAGGCGTCGTCGTCGCTGCATATATGGCCCACCACGAGGGGATGACGCTGGTGGCCCTGGCCAACGCCTTGCTCGGGGACCTGATGGTGGAGCGCTTTCACGCCGATCCGCGCGTGCAGGCCACCGAGCTGCTGTTGCAGGAGCGGATCCCGCGAGGAGTCGCGCCCCTCGAGCCGCGTCCGCACGACGAGATGCGGGTGGCCGGGCCCGTCTCCCCAGTCCCCGCACGCAGCTACCGCACCGCGCACACGCTCGTGCCGCATACCCAGTTCCTGTCGAATGGCCGCTATGTCACTTCGCTCACCAACGCCGGCGGAGGCACCAGCCTGTGGCGTGGCCTGCCGGTCACGCGCTGGCGACGTGATGCGACCTGTGACGCCGACGGGCAGTTCATCTACTTGCGCGACGTGCGCAGCGGGGAGGTCTGGTCGGCGACCTATCAGCCCACGAGGCGGACGCCCGACGAGTACGCGGTGAGCTTCTCAGCCGAACGCGCCACGTTCCGTCGCCGTGATGACGACGTGTCCACGGTGCTCGACGTGGCCGTGTCGGCGGAAGACGACGTGGAAGTGCGCCGCCTCACCGTACGCAACCACGGGTCTCGTATCCGCGAGATCGACGTCACGAGCTACGCAGAGGTCGTGCTCACGGCGGCGGCAGCCGACCTGGCGCACCCGGCGTTCGGCAAGCTGTTCATCGAAACCGAGCATGCGCCCGACAGCGCCGCTCTGATCTGCCACCGGCGGCCGCGTGGTCCTGGCGAGGCCGGGGCATGGCTGTTCCACACCCTCAGCCTCAGCAGCCCCCCACAAGGTCCGCTCGAATGGGAGACGGACCGCGCGCGCTTTCTGGGTCGCGGACGCAGCACCGCTGCACCGGCGGCGCTCGACGGGCGTCCGCTCTCGGGCACCACGGGCGTCGTGCTCGACCCGATCGTGAGCCTGCGGCAGCGCATCCGGGTGGCGCCGGGCGCGACGGTGCGGCTGTCGTTCTCCACTGGCATGGCCACCGATCGCGAGACGGTCGCAGCTCTGGCGCGCAAGTATCACGACGCGAGCGCCACGCCACGCACCTTTGCCATGGCGATGACTCATGCGCAGAGCAACCTGCGGCACTTGAGCGTGTCGGCCGACGAAGCGGTGCTGTTCGAACGGCTGGCCTCGCGCGTCTTCGGCACCGACGGCACCATGCGCGCCGATCCGGCCGTGATCGGCGCCAACGAACTCGGCCAGCCTGGCCTGTGGCCGCACGCCATCTCCGGGGACTTGCCGATTCTGCTCGTGCGTGTGACGGGCGACGGAGGCGTGTCGCTCGTGCGGCAGGTGCTACAGGCCCAGGAATACTGGCGTCTGAAGGGCCTGAGCGCGGATGTCGTGATCGTGAACGAGCACGCCACCAGCTACCTCGACGACATGCACGGACAGCTCACCGCGGTACTCGACGACGGGCCGTGGAGCGCGTGGCAGCACCGGCCGGGCGGCGCCTATCTGCTGCGGTCCGACCGCGTGGGACGGGCCGACTGCGTCCTGCTGCAGACGGTGGCCGCCGCCGTGGTGCGCGGCGATGGCGGCGATCTGCGGACGCAGCTCGACCGGCCGGACCCGGCGAGATTACTCGATGCGCCGCTGGCGCCGACGCTGTCTCGGCGCGCGGATTCGGCGTCGGTATCCGTGCCCGTGCCGGCCCTGACGCTCGCCAACGACCTCGGCGGATTCGCCGACGCTGGTCGCACGTACGCGGTGGTGCTCGACGGCACGGCGGAGACGCCGATGCCGTGGGTGAACGTGATTGCCAACCCGACCTTCGGTACGGTGGTCACGGCCTCGGGAGCGGCGCACACGTGGTGCGGGAACAGCCGGGAGAATCGGCTCACCCCGTTTGCCAACGACCCCATCAGCGACCCCACCTCGGAAGCCCTGTTCATCCGCGACGACGAGACCGGCGAGTGCTGGTCGCCGACCCCGGGGCCGCTGCCTCGCCGCCCGGCCGATCGTGTCGTGGTTCGGCACAGGGCGGGGTTGACCAGGTTCTCTCGCGTCGTCCACGGCATGACGCACGAGCTCGACGTGTTCGTCGATGCCGAGGACCCGGTGAAGTTTTCGCGCCTCACCATCACGAATGACGGCCTCGCGCGTCGCGTGCTCAGCCTCTATGCCTACAACGAGTGGGTGCTCGGTCCGCCGCGAGACGGCCAGCACCTGCATGTGGTGACCGACATCGACGTCGACACGGGCGCCGTCTGTGCCAGGAACGCCTACAACTACGCCTTCGGGACGCACGTGGCCTTCGCGCACGCCAGCGACGCGCCGGCGTCGGTCACCGGCGACCGACGATCGTTCATCGGAAGGAACGGCAGCGTGACGGCGCCGGAGGCGCTCGCCCAGGAAACGCTTGCGGGCACTGTCGGTGCGGGCCTGGATCCCTGTGCGGCGTTGCAAGTGCGATGCGAGCTGCAACCCGGCGAGCAGCGCACCGTGGTCTTCCTGTTGGGACAAGGCACCGACCGCGCGCACGCGCGTGATCTGATCGCGAGGCACGGACGTGTGGACGCGGCCGAGCGCGCGCTGGCGCGCCAGCATGTCACGTGGAACGCGCTGCTCGACGCCGTGGTCGTGCGCACGCCCGACGACTCCTTCGACGCGCTGGTGAACCGGTGGCTGCTCTATCAGACCGTCAGTTGCCGGCTATGGACGCGCGGCGGATACTACCAGCCGGGCGGCGCCTTCGGCTTCCGCGATCAGTTGCAGGACGTGATGGCGCTCTTGCTCGCGCGCCCCGATCTGGCCCGCGCGCACCTGCTGCGCGCCGCCGGCCGGCAGTTCGTCGAAGGCGACGTGCAGCACTGGTGGCACGAGCCAGCCGGGCATGGCCTGCGCAGCCGCTGCTCGGACGATTTGTTGTGGCTGCCGCACGTCGTGGCGGAGTACGTGCGCGTCACCGGCGACCTGGCGGTGCTCGAGGCCCGGGTGCCCTTCCTGAGCGGACCGCCCCTGCGCGCCGACGAACAGGAGGCCTACGGACTGCCTGGCGTGGCGGCCGAGGACGGCACCCTGTTCGAACACTGCATGCGCGCTGTCGAACGAGGCCTCACCGCAGGCTCGCACGGTCTGCCGCTCTTTGGCGCCAGCGACTGGAACGACGGCATGAACCGCGTGGGGCATGACGGCCGGGGCGAGAGCACGTGGCTCGGCTTCTTCCT
>JANORI010000214.1:0-1901 GCA_031415235.1 Acidobacteriota bacterium
CTGCCTGACCTCGAACCCTTCATGCGGTTCGACTTTCCAACCACCGGCCACATCTTCGACGCCAACAGCAAGCTGCTCGTCGAGCTGGCCGACGAATATCGCGACATCGCGCGCTACGACGAGATTCCGCCCGTCGTACGCGACGCGATTCTCGCCGCCGAGGACAAGCGCTTCTTCTCCCACGACGGTGCGGACTACCTCAGCATTCCGCGCGTCGTCAGCAAGGTGCGGGTCGGCGCCTTGGCGAGGCGTCTGGCCTGGGGATCACGGGCCGACGTCAGCCGCGGGCCGACGATCTTTCCGCAGGGTGGTTCCACCCTCACCCAACAGCTCGTCCGCGGTGTCTTCCTCCAGCACCAGACTGCCCTGGAGAACAGCCATCAACTCCGCAGTAACGGTCTTCTGCCGAGGGCGCTGGCCGCGGTGATCGGCGCGCGGAACATGAACATGGCCGCCAGGAAGCGCGACGAGCTGCGGCTCTCGTTCTGGCTCGAGCAGGAGATGCGCAAGCGCTTCGGATCGAAACGCCGGGCCAAGGAAGAGATCCTGGCGCGCTATGCCAGCTTCGTCTACATGGGCCACGGCCAACACGGATTCGCGCGCGCCGCGAAGCACTATTTCGGCCAGCCGCTGTCCACCTTCACTGCCGACGACGTGGACAAGGCGGCGTTGCTGGCGAGCATCCCCAAGGCGCCACGCGACTATGCCCCAGCCGTCGACAACGCCGCCGCGTTGCGCCGTCGGAACCAGGTCCTGGCGTTGATGGCCGCCAACGGCAGCCTGTCCCCAGCGCAGGCGACGAAAGCTCAGGAACAGCCCCTGCCAGCGGTGCTGCCGCACGAGGTGCCGCCGGTGTGGTCGTCCGCCGTCGTCGAACACGTGCTCGACGAACTCGGTGCCAAGGCCGGGGTCGGCCTCGACGACCTGCGGCAGGGACAGGTGCAGGTCTACTCGACGGTCGACGGGCGGGTCCAGCGGATCGTCAGCGAGGCACTGGAGCACGGTCTCGAGAGTTACGAGAAGCGACACCCTCAGGCCACGGGCATCGTGCAAGGTTCGGTGGTGGTGCTGAAGAATCGCGACGGGAGCATCCTGGCCGAGACCGGTGGACGGCAGGTCTATCTCGGCCGGGAGACCGCTGTCAGCGATTTCAACCGGGCGCGGCAGTCGCTGCGGCAACCTGGCTCCACGATGAAGCCGTTCGTCTACCTCGCCGCATTCGATCGTGGTGCCTTCACGCTGGAGTCGCTCGTGCCCGACGAGCCGATCAGCGTGCCCAACGGCATCGGCAAGCCCGAGAAATGGATCGCCAACTACGACGGTCGGTTCAAGGGTCTGATTCCGATGCGCGAAGCGCTGGCCGAATCGCGAAACGCGGTCGCGGTCTGGCTCACCCTCCAGATCGGGATCGACGCGGTCCTGCGCACGGCCAGCACGCTCGGGGTCCAGACACGCCTGCAGCGATATGCGACGACGTCGCTCGGCGCGTCGGAAGTCAATCTCCTGGAACTGGCGACGGCTTACCGGACGATTGCCTCAGGCGTGGTGGCGCAGCCGTACGTGGTGCGTGAGGTGCGCAGCGGGTCGGGTGTGGCCATTCCGCTGGGCCGCAAAGCTCCGGTGCCGCTCGCCGTGGACCCCATGGCGCTAGCGCTGATCCAGGAGGGGTTGCGCGGTGTCGTGCGCATGCCAACGGGCACTGCACATGCGCTGACCTCACGGACCTTTCCAATCGCCGTCATGGGCAAGACCGGCACCACCAACGACTTCAAGGACGCCCTCTTCGTCGGCTCGACATACGGCCTCGAGGGCATCACCGTTGCGGTCCGGATCGGCTTCGACGACGGCCGGCCCCTCGGGTCGAGGGAAACCGGCGGCCGGTTGGCCCTTCCGGTATTTCG
>JANORI010000215.1:0-10185 GCA_031415235.1 Acidobacteriota bacterium
TGCAGCCGGGTCGCGCTCGTGCACAACGGATCGCTGCTGGCCCTCGACACGCCGGGTCGCCTGCGCACGTCGTTGCCGGGCCTGTGGATCGAGGCGTTTCCCCCTGCCGTGCGGGAGGTGCGCGATCGGCTGCGCGCGGCCGGTCACCGTCACGTCGAGGTGTTCGGCGAGCGCTTGCACGTGTGGCTCACCGCCACCACCGACGATGCCGCGCACCGCGAGCTGGCCGCCCTGGCCGTGCGCGCGGGCGTGCCGCCGATTGACGGCCGGATCATCACGCCGTCGCTCGAAGACGTGTTCATCGCCAAGCTTGCCGATCTCGCGGTCGCCGCGCCGGCTGGGGCCGAGTCATGAGAGTCAATGTGAACGTCGTTACGTCCATGGTCGCCTGTGCGGCGATCGACCTGTTGACCGCGGGCCGTGCCGCGGCGCAGCCTGGCCCCATCCGACTCACGCTCGACGACGCCATGACCAGAGCCGTGGACACCAGCCACCGGATGGGCGAAGCGCGCGCGCGTCAGGCAGGCGCCGAGGCCACCGTGGTCGTACGGCGTAAGTCAGACGACCCGACGGCGACGGCCAGTGCCGGCTACACGCGCACGAACCACGTGGACGAGTTCGGCGTGCCGCAACCGAACGGCACGCTGCGCGTGATCTATCCCGACATCCCCGACAACTTCCGCACGCGAGTCGAGCTGGTGTGGCCGGTCTACACCGCCGGACGCTCCGACGCGCTGGCACGGGCGGCGCAGGCGGAAGCGACGGCGACCGGCTCGGACCTCGAGGCCGTGCGGCTCGACCTGCGCCTCGAGGTGTCGCGTGCCTACTGGGCGCTCGTGACCGCGAGGGAGACCGTGCGAGTGCTCGAGGCCGCGCTCGTGTCGGCCGACAGCGCGCTGGGGGATGTGCGCACGCGCGTGGAGGCCGGATTTCTTCCGCCACACGACGTGTCACGCAGCGAGGCGCAGCGCGCGCGCCAGGAGTTGCTGCTCATCGAAGCGAAGGGCCGGGTGAGATCGGTGAGTGTCGATCTGAGCCGGCTGATCGGCCTTGCGGACGTCGCCGCCATCGAACCCGCCGACCGCCTCGACAGTCCTCCGGCCATGGCCAGCGACACGAGCGCACTCGTGGCCGAGGCGCTCGGCCAGCGTCCGGAGCTGACGGCGCTGTCACTGCGGGTGGATTCGGTCACCGAGCGGATGGCCGCTATTGCCGCCACGCGCAAGCCGACGGTGGCCCTGGCGTCGGGATACGACGTGGCGAACCCCAACCCACGGATCTTCCCGCGCAAGGACGCCTGGCAAGACTCCTTCGATGTCTCGCTCAACGTGAGCTGGCAGTTCTGGGATTCCGGACGCGCCGCGGCCGAGCGCACCGAGGCACAGGCTTCCGCCACGGTGTTGCGTGAGCGCAAGGCCGAGACCGAAACGCAGATCCGCGCCGACGTGCAGAAGCAGATAGGGGAGCTGGCTACGAGCCGAGCGGCGCTCGTGCCGGCGCAGCTCGGCCTGACCAGCGCCCAAGAGACCCAACGCGTCGTGTCCGATCGCTTCGAGGCCGGCGTGGCCGCCACAATCGACGTGCTCGACGCGCAAGTCGCCGTGCTGCAGGCGCAGCTCGACCGCACGCGCGTGCTTGCCGACATCCGCCTGAGCGAGGCCCGTCTGGCCAGGATTCTGGGACGATGACCCCAGACACGCCGGCCATCGACGTGCAGCACCTCACGCGGCGTTTCGGCGACTTCGTGGCGGTGAACGACGTGTCGTTCCAGGTGAGCAAGGGCGAGGTGTTCGGCTTCCTCGGCGCCAACGGTGCCGGCAAGAGCACCACGATCCGTATGCTGTGCGGCCTGCTGCAGCCCACGAGCGGCACGGCGCTGGTTGGTGGTATCGACGTGGGGTCGGACCCGGAGGGCGTGAAGCGCCACATCGGCTACATGTCGCAGAAGTTCTCGCTCTACGAAGCGCTCACGGTCGACCAGAACATCCGCTTTTTCGGGGGCGTGTATGGCCTGTCGGGCGCGCAGTTCGACGGGCGGCGTGAGTTCGTGCTCGACATGGCCGGCCTGCGGGGGCGCGAGAAGACCGTCACGAAGTCGCTGTCGGGGGGATGGCGCCAGCGGCTGGCCCTTGGCTGCGCCGTGCTGCATCAGCCGCCCATCGTGTTCCTTGATGAGCCCACCGGCGGCGTGGATCCGGTGAGCCGCCGTCAGTTCTGGGATCTCATCGGCAATCTGGCCGGCAGCGGCGTGACCGTACTCGTGACGACCCACTACCTCGACGAAGCGGAGCACTGCAATCGCCTCGCGATCATCCATCGAGGTCAGATGGTGGCGCTCGGCGCCGCGCACGAGCTGAAGCGCGTGTTTGCCGAGCGGCCGATCCTCGAGGTCCAGTCGATCCGGCCCGTGGACGCGATGGCCGCGCTGGAGCGACTCCCCGACGTGGAAAAGACCAGCATCTTCGGCACGACCGTGCACGCCGTGCTGCGGCATGCCGGGGTCACACCCGATCAGGTGCGGGCGGCGCTCGAGGCGCAAGGGATCCCCGTGAGCGCCGTGGCGCACGTGACCCCGTCGCTCGAGGACGTGTTTCTCGACGTGGTGGAGCAGAAGGAACGTGCACGGACAGCACGCGCGGGGCAGGCGGCATGATGGTCACCACCCGCGCCATGGTGCGGAAGGAACTACGGCAGATCATGCGCGATCGGCGCACGCTGCTGATCCTGGTGTTCGTGCCCGCGCTGTTCCTGCTGCTCTACGGCTACGCACTCAACTTCGACATCCGCAACATCAAGCTGGCGGTGGACGACCGCGACGGCACGGCGGCCAGCCGCGCGCTGATCTCGGCCTTCACCAACTCCGGCTACTTCGCCTACGCGGGTGCGGTGCACGGTGGCGCCGGGCTGGAGCGCATGATCGATACCAACGCCGCGCGCGCCGCGCTCGTGATTCCCGCCAACTTCAGCCGCGATCTGGCCCGCCGCACGCCCGTGCGCGTGCAGGTGATCGTGAACGGCGACAACGCCAACACCGCATCCGCCGTGGTGGGTTATGCCGGGGCGATTGTGGCCGAGGCCGGCGCCGAGATGGTGGCCAGCCTGGCTGGCGCGCGCGGCAGCACGCCCACGGCCCTCGTGGGTTTCGAGCCGCGTGTCTGGTACAACCCGCAACTGCGCAGCACCCTCTTCCTGGTGCCCGGTCTGATTGCCTACATCTCGATGATCACCGCCGTGATCTCGACCGCGCTGGCCGTGGTGCGCGAGAAGGAGCGCGGCACGATGGAGCAGATTCGGATGGCCCCGGTCAGTCCGCTGGCGT
This sequence comes from Acidobacteriota bacterium, assembly GCA_031415235.1. Taxonomy (GTDB): domain Bacteria; phylum Acidobacteriota; class Vicinamibacteria; order Vicinamibacterales; family UBA2999; genus CADEFD01. The sequence goes on from JANORI010000215.1 coordinate 3,320, forward strand.
TCGTGCTCGGCAAGACCGTGCCCTACTCGGTGATCGCGTTCGTATCGGCGGTGCTCATCATCCTGGTGTCGATGATCCTGTTCGACCTGCCGCAGCTCGGCCCGTGGTGGCTGCTGTGTCTCTCGATCGGCCTGTTCCTGATCGGCGCGCAGGGCCAGGGCCTGCTCATCAGCACCGTAGCCAGCACGCAGCAGGTGGCCTTCCAGCTGGCGCTGCTGTCGTCGTTTCTGCCGACGTTCATGCTGTCGGGCTTCATTTTTCCCATCACCAGCATGCCGGACGTGGTGCAAGCCATTACGCGCATCGTGCCGGCGCGGTACTTCGTGGCGGCGTTACGTGCCGTGGTGCTGAAGGGCGCGGGCCTCGAGGTGGTGTGGCAGAACCTGGCCGCGCTCGTGGTCTTTGCCACGGTGATGCTTGGATTGTCGGCGCTTCGGCTGAGGCGCGAATGGCGGTAAGGGCATGACGGCAGGCCTCGAGCGCGTAGGCCATCTACTGCGAAAGGAACTGATTGAATTGCGTCAGGATCCTCGCCTGTTCGGCATCGTGATCATGGCGCCCATCATTCAGCTCTTCGTGCTGGGCTACGCCGCCACCACCGACGTGAAGGACATTCCGCTGCTGGTGGTCGACGGCGACCGCTCGACGGAAAGCCGGCGTCTCATCGACCGCTTCGACGCCTCCGCCAATTTCTACATCGTGGATGTCGTGAGCGGCACCGGCGATGTGGAGCGCCACCTGGAGCACGGCACGGCCTGGATGGCGCTCACGATTCCCGCCGGAATGGGCACGAACGTCGCGTCGGGCCGCCCCAGCAAGGTGCAGGTGATCGCCGACGGCACCGATTCGAATTCCACGGGCGTGGCGCTTGCCTACGCACGGGGCGTGGTGGCGACGTACTCGGCGGAGCGCTCGGCCGAGCGCGTGCCCGGCGGCGTGCGGGTGGCGCCCATCGACGTCGACATGCGCGTCTGGTTCAACCCGCTCCTCGAGAGCCGGGAGTTCATGGTGCCGGGCATCATCGCACTGCTGCTGCTGGTTGTGACCACCAACCTGAGCGCCATGGCCATCGTGCGCGAGCGCGAGGTGGGCACGCTCGAGCAGTTGAACGTCACGCCCCTGGCGCGCTGGGAACTGATCGTCGGGAAGCTTTTGCCGTATGCGCTCATCGGCATGTTCGACGTCGTGCTCGTGACGCTGGTGGCCGTGTATTGGTTCGAGGTCCCCTTTCGTGGCAGCTTCGCACTGCTCCTTGGGTGCAGCCTGATGTACTTGCTGAGCACGCTCGGCCTGGGTCTCTTCATCTCGACCATCTCGCACACACAGCAGCAGGCGTCGATGACGGCTACGTTCTTCTTCCTGACGCCGATGATCTACCTGTCGGGGTTCACGTTCCCGATTGAGAACATGCCGGAGTGGATTCAGTACGTCACCTACGCGATCCCGCTGCGCTACTTCCTGGTGATCGTGCGCGGGATCTTCCTGAAGGGCGTGGGCGTGGACGTGCTCTGGCCGCAGATGGCCGCGTTGCTGGCGTGCGGCCTGGTGCTCATCGTCCTGGCGACGCTGCGGTCGAGCAAGCGCCTGGCGTAGGTCGGTCCCCCGGTGGCGGCGCACGCCGCGCCCGCGCAACCGGGTTACGATGAATCCATGAGACGTGGCGCGATCGTGCTGATTGTGGCGGGGGCAGTGGCATCGTGGTGCGGCGCTCTGGCCGCCGGTGTTCGGGGCCCGTCGGCCAACGACGGTGTCTATACGGCGGCACAAGCCACCAAGGGCCAGGCGCTCTACGCGCAGGCGTGCGAGACGTGTCACCAGCCTGAGAAGTTCATGGGCGCCGAGTTCACCCGCGCCTACGTGGGCCGTCCGCTCGATGAAATCAACCGTGCCATGGCCGAGATGCCACAAGACAATCCTGGCAGCCTGACGGCCGAGGATGTCGCGTCACTCATTGCCTACTTCCTGCAGTTGAACAAGTACCCGGCGGGACAGACGCCGCTGTCTGGCGAGGCCGATGCGCTGAAGGCCATCATGGTCGCTCCGCGCAAGTAGGGGCGTCTCCATGATCTCGATGTCTACCAACGTGCTCGGACAGGCACTGCACTCCTGTTGCGGCGCCCCGGCGACTGGCTTCCACCGCGATGGCTTCTGCCGCACCGCCGCCGCCGACGCCGGGCAGCACACGGTGTGCGCTGTGATGACAAAGGAGTTCCTCGACTACTCGCGAGCCCAGGGCAACGACCTCTCCACGCCGGTGCCCGCGGTCGGGTTCCCCGGCCTCGAGCCTGGCGATCGATGGTGCGTGTGCGCCCGTCGCTGGGCCCAGGCACTCGAGGCAAGTGTGGCGCCGCCGGTGGTGCTGCAAGCCACCAATCGGCAGGCGCTGGAGGTGGTGCTGTTTGACGACCTCTTCGTGCACTCGGTCGTCGAGGACGTCACGGTGTCGTGAGCGGCTGGCGTCTCGAACACACCTACGGGGAGCTGCCTGCGCTGTTCCATGCCAGCGTGGCGCCCACGCCCGTACGCGATCCGCAGTTCGTGATCTTCAACACCGACCTGGCGATTGCGCTGGGGCTCGACGTCCAGGTACTCGACTCGCCGGCCGGCGCCGCCGTCTTTGCTGGCAACCTGCTGCCTGAGGGCGCTCGCCCCCTGGCGCAGGCCTACGCCGGTCACCAGTTCGGCCATTTCACGCCGCTTGGCGATGGGCGCGCGATTCTGCTGGGGGAGCAGATCACTCCAGACGGCCGTCGCGTGGACGTGCAGTTGAAGGGCGCTGGACCGACGCCCTATTCGCGCCGCGGCGACGGACGCGCGGCCTTGGGGCCGATGCTGCGCGAACTGGTCATCAGCGAGGCGATGCACGCGTTGGGGATCCCCACGTCGCGCAGTCTCGCCGTGGTGTCACACGGCGAGCCGGTGTATCGCACGCGGCCCCTGCCGGGCGCGGTGCTCACCCGCATCGCCGCCAGCCATCTGCGCGTTGGCACGTTCGAGTGGGCCGCGGCGCATCGCGACACCTCGGCGCTCGGCGCGCTCGCCGACTACGCCGTGCGCCGGCACTACCCCGAGGTGGCCGGCGTCGAGTACCCGTACCTGGCGCTCTTCGACTCGGTCGCCGAACGCCAGGCCATGCTCATTGCGCAGTGGCAACTCGTGGGCTTCATCCACGGCGTGATGAACACCGACAACATGTCGCTGGCCGGTGAGACCCTCGACTACGGCCCCTGCGCGTTCATGGACACCTACGACCCGGCCACCGTCTTCAGTTCCATCGACGCGCAGGGGCGCTACGCCTACGTCAATCAGCCCGCCATCGCGCAGTGGAATCTGGCGCGGCTCGCCGAAGCCATGCTGCCGCTCTTTGACGCGGACCAGGCACGCGGAATCGAGTTGGCCCACACGTCGATCGCGCGCTTCGACGCGCGCGTCCAGCAGCACTGGATCGCGGGGATGCGCGCCAAGCTCGGCCTCGTCACGGCCGACGAGGACGACGCCACGCTCGTCGACGCGCTACTGACGTGGATGCACGACACCCGGGCGGACTTCACCAACACCTTTCGCCTGCTCTGTACGGCGGGCGCCGCCGACGCTCTCGCGCAGGCCGACGCGGCGTTCCAGGTCTGGCACCGGCAATGGCAGGGGCGCCTTGGACGCCAGTCTCAGACCGCTGCCGACGTCCTGGTGCAGATGCAGCGGAGCAACCCCGCGGTCGTTCCCCGCAATCACAAAGTGGAAGAGGCGCTCGCGGCCGCCACCGACGAGGGCGACCTCGGCCCCTTGGAACGGCTCATGGCTGCGCTGGCCAACCCCTACGACCACTCGCGCTCCCGCCCGGAGTTCAGCGGCCCACCGCCACCGGGCGGTCGTCAGTACCGGACGTTCTGCGGCACCTAGCGCCCCAGTCAGAAACTATTGAACGGGTAGCGCATCAGGCCGCATCATCATTTCGTCATCCGCAGAGGACGTCACCCATGTCGTGTCGCCACATCGCCCATCGCACCTTGATCGTTCTGGCCGCCGTCGTCGCCGGCGGATGCGCCGGGAGCCCGCCGCCGGTTCCGGCGCACGCCTATGAGCTCGGCACCATTGGCGGCTTCGGCGAGCTGGTCAATGCCGGTGTGAAGACGCTCGCCATGAGCGAGGTACTGGCGCCAGCCGAGATGGATCAGATGCTGCCCGAGGCTGAGAAGGTGGCGGCCAGAAACCAGGTGAAGCTCCACCGCGAGAGCAGCCTGCTTGTGACCGACCTCTTCCCGGCCGACGTGGCGAAGGGCAAAGACGTGCTGCTCATCTATCAGGGCCAGACGCTCGACGCCTATCAGGCGCTCGAGGCCGAGGCGCAGGCCCTCGATAAGGCCGGCCAGTACACCGGCAAGGCGCGCGAGGCCATCGCCCGCCGCTTCGGAAGGCTGCTTAGTTATCCGACATGGCGCATCAACCAGCTGCTGGCCCAGAACACGACGTTCCGCACGATGCGCGACTTCGGCGTGCGCGCCAGCAACCTGTTCCTGTACTACCGCGACCTCGACCGGGCCACGACGTTCTATCGCGACACGCTGGGTCTGGAGCTCGTGGCCGACTACGACATGGCCCGCATCTTCCGCGTGGCCGAGGAGTCGTATCTGATTCTGGTGGACGCCGCCAAGGGCATGCACACTGCCGACGAGCCGAAGTCGGTGGCGTTGGCGTTGCTCACCGACCAGCTCGAAGCATGGCACGCCTACCTGGCCAGCAAGGGCATCGAGCCGGGTCGCCCGTTTGCCGCGCGTCCGGGCAGTGCGCACGACGGCTTCGTCGTGAAAGACCCCGAGGGCTACCTGCTCGAGTTCGAGCGCTTCAATCAGCATCCCGAGAACGAACGCTTCGTGCCGCTGCTCAAAGCCAATCGCACGGTGCGGTCGCCGCAGAGCACGTTACCCGACGGGTTGGGCTTCAAGGCCACGATCACCTGGCTGTACTACAAGGACATGCCGCCGATGCAGACCTTCTACGAGGAAGTGCTCGGGCTGCGGCAGGTCGTCGACCAAGGCTGGGCCAAGATTTACGAGGGATCGAAGACGGGCCACGTTGGTCTCGTGGACGAACGCCGCGGCATGAACAAGTCGACCGAGAAGAAGGCCGTCAACGTGTCGTTCCTCATCGACGACCTCGACGGGTGGTTCACGGCCGTGAAGGATCGGGCACTCTTCCCACTGCGCGGCACGGCGGTGTCAGACGACGAGGCCGGGCGCTACCGAGCGTTTGTCGGCTACGACCCGGAAGGCTACTACATGGAGTTCGATCTGTTCCGGGTCCATCCGAAGAACACAAGGCTCATGCCGTACTTGGCCGCGCCCCCCGCGAAGTAATCGTCGCCGTACTATCGTGCGCGCCGTCCACGGGCTGTTCGAGGTCGTGCCCGGCGTCTACCAGGTGCGCGGGTTGGCGCTTGCCAACGTCACGTTCATCGAGGGCGCGACGGGCGCCGCGACGCTGCTCTTCGACGTACTCGGTCGCTTCGACGTGGCGTTCCCGATTGTCGCGCCGCGACGGCCGCGGTAGCGCACGTCTACCGGGACGCCGGCAGCTGCGCGCGCAGCGCCAGCAACTCGCCGCTGTAGCCGGAGCCGCTCACGGCGATGACCAGGTACTGCCGGCCGTTCAGCATGTAGGTCATCGGCGAGCCGGTCTGCGGCGCCGGCAACTGATACGCGGCCACTTCCTTTCCCGTGGTCTTGTCGTAGGCCCGCAGCATGGCGCCGCGCGTGCCCGACGGCGTGGGACCGTAGTTGCCTTCGCCGGCGATGAGCAGCGTCTTGGTCACGAGCGTGCCCACGTTGTTGCCGGGCCGGCCCGTCGGCGCAACATCGAGTCCTTTCAGCGCCGGATGGTTCTTCACGAGATCGGGTGTGCCCCCGTGTGGCACCTGCCAACGGATCTCACCCTTGGTCAGGTCGATGGCGCTGATGCGACTGTACGGCGGCTTCACGAGCGGCAAGCCCTGCACGCTGAGGTCGCCGCGTGCGGCCGCCCCTGGCGCGTCGGCCGTGGCCGAACCCGAGCCGCCCGATCGCCTGGCGCCCGTCAGCACCGTGCCCTGGTGGTACGGCAGGTCTGACACCCCGGGCGGTGGCGGCACCAGCCCCATGGGCCGCGGCGAGCTCTCGGAGGCCACGTACAAGATGCCGGTTTCCGGGTCGAACGAGCCGCCCGGCCAGTTGGTGGCCGCCCCTTGGGCCCCCATCACCAGCGTGGCGATTGGCCCCTCTTTGCGGCTCACCGACGGCGGCGTGAACATCGGCCCGATGCGGTAGGGCGCAATCGCCGCTTCGCCTTCCTTGCGCAGCTCGGGGGTGAAGTCGATGAGGTCGTCCACGGCGAAGCCCTGCCGGTCGTAGGCCGGCGGCTTGCTGGGGAAGGGCTGCATCGGCGCGTAGTGCTCGCCTGGGACGTCGCCCTTGGGCACCGGCCGCTCCACCATCGGCCAGATCGGCTCGCCCGTGATGCGGTCGAAGACGTAGAGGAACGCCTGCTTGGTCGGCTGCGCCACGATCTTGCGCAGGCGGCCATCGATCATCACGTCGGCGAGGATCGGCGCGCACGGGATGTCCATGTCCCACACGCCGTGGTGCACGAACTGGAAGTGCCACTTGCGCACGCCGGTCTGCAGATCGACAGCCACGAGGCTCTCGCTGAACAGGTTGTCGCCGGGCCGCTGGCCGCCGTAGTAGTCGTGCGTCGGCAGCTCCACCGGCAGATAGGCGAGGCCCGCTTCTTCATCCACTGAGATCTGCGCCCACACGCCGGTGTTGCCGGTGTAGGCCCACGAATCCTGCCGCCAGGTGTTGTTGCCGAACTCGCCCGGGCTCGGGATGGTGCGGAAG
>JANORI010000216.1:0-5622 GCA_031415235.1 Acidobacteriota bacterium
CGAGCCTCTTGATGAGCTCTGCGTACCGGGAGGTGTCCTTGCTCTTCAGGTAGTCGAGCAGCCGCCGACGCTGGCCGACCAGCTTCAGGAGGCCGCGACGCGAGTGGTGGTCCTTCGCATGGCTCTTGAAGTGCTCGGTCAAGTAGGTGATGCGTTCGCTCAGGATTGCCACTTGCACTTCAGGCGAACCGGTGTCGGTGCCGTGCGTGCGGTAGGACCCGATGACTTCGGTCTTCTTGTCTTTCGTCAGTGCCACGTCTGCCTCCACGTACGGCCCAGAGCGCGGCTTGCCGCCACTCCACGCCGCCGTATGTCTGCGGGTTCGTCCGCAGGTTGACCCTTCATTCTAGCCCAGGATCACGATCGGTCGCACAACTGTCGCGCCGGGGCAGGCCGGCGCCATGGCCTCGGCAATGCCGATGAGCCTCGCGTCCTGGTCGAACAACCGCAGCGGTGCGGCCGCGCCTTCAAGCGGCAGCACGACCTGCACGGTTTGGCCGTGCCTGACACGTACGGCGTCTTCAGAGGACAGCACGACAGCCGGGAGGTCCGGCAGCAGCCGGTCGATGCCCAGTAGCCCCGCCCTGGCGCCGTCTCCGCCGCGCTCGAGGGTGTCCCACGAGGTCGCGTTGCTCAACCCGAACGCGCCCGCCTGGAAGCGCCGCAGGGCGGAGAGATGGGCGCCCGTTCCGAGCTGTGTGCCGAGGTCGTGGGCGAGGGATCGCACATAGAACCCCGCCGACACGCGCACTACGAGCGTGGCCATTCCGTGCTCGTAGCGCTCGAGGGTGAGAGCGTGGACCACGACCTGGACGGGCGCCGGCAGCACGGGCGTGTCGCGTCGCGCCAGCCGGTACGCCGCCTCACCGTCAATCTTCTTGGCCGAATAGGCCGGAGGCGTCTGCTGAATGGACCCAGAGAAGCCCTCCAGCGCCATCACCAACGCCTCGCGAGCGGGGTGGCGTCCAGTGGTCAGCGTGGTGGTGCCTTGCGCGTCGTAGGTATCGGTTGCGCTCCCGAAGGTGACCTGGGCCTCGTAGGCCTTGACGTCGCCCGCCATGTAGCGGGCCAATCGCGTGGCCCGACCCACGACCAGCGCCAGTACTCCCGTGGCCATCGGGTCGAGGGTGCCGGTGTGGCCAACCTTCGACGTGCCGAAGGCCCGTCTGGCGACGCTCACCACGTCGTGCGACGTGGGCCCGCGAGGCTTGTCGACGACGAGAACGCCGTCGACCGGCGCGGTCACGGGGTGTCCGTGTCGGCCACGGCGCGTTCGAGCGCCTGCAGCACGTCGGCCCGGACGACGTCGAGCGGCCCACGTACGGCACACGCCGCCGCGTTCCGGTGCCCGCCGCCGCCGCGCTGGCGCGCGATGGCACCGATGTCCACCGCGCCCTTCGAGCGCAGGCTCACTCGCCAGTCGCCGGGCGACTCCGCCTGCTTGAAGAAGGCCACCGCGCACAGATCCTTCACGGAGAGTGGGAAGTTGATGAGGCCTTCGGTGTCGTCGTAGGTGCCGCCGGCTTCCGCGGCGATCTCCGGCGTGACCGCCAGCAACGCGATGCGGCCACCGGCATCGACGACCATGTCAGACAGGACTCGTCCGAAGATGCGCACCCGCGCCATCCGGTTGCTGTCGTAGTGGGTGCGCGCGATCCATACGGGATCTGCCCCGGCGGCGACGGCGCGCCCGGCGATGTCGAAGGTGCGGGGCGTCATGTGCGAGAAGTGGAACGACCCGGTGTCGGTCAGGATCGCAAGATACAGATGCGTGGCGACGTCGGCCGTCAGCGGCACGCCGAGGGCCATGACGAGGTCGTACACCAACTCGCCGCAGGCGGCGGCCGTTTCGTCCACCCAGTTCACGACGCCGTAGCGTGCATTCCCCGGGTGATGGTCGATGTTCAGGACAGGCGAGCGATCGAGCCCCTGTACGCCCGTGCGCGACAGGTCGCTGCATTCCATGATCACGGCGACGTCGAACGTCTCGTCGACCTCGCGCGTGACCCACACGCCGTCCACGGAGGGGAAGGGCTGCAGGGCCGGTGGCGGCGTGTCGCACATCACCAGGCGCGCGTCCTTGCCCAGGGCGCGCAACGCGAGCACGAGGGCCATGCCGGATCCGATCGCATCGCCGTCGGGCCGCTCGTGCGATGACACCACGATGCGCGAGGCCGCATGCAGGCGCGCCACGATGGCAGCGAGTTCAGAAGCGTCAGCTTGCGGGTTCAGCATCGTCGGACAGCGGGCGAGAGGGGACCGACGCGTCGGTCGACGCCTCGGCGGGTGCGGCCGCGGCCGGCGGCGCGGCGATCGGCGATTCACCCCGCGCCGCTTCTTCCACGTGGATCTCGTGCAGGATCTCTTCCACTCGCTGGTGCGCAGCCAGACCCTGGTCGAAGTGGAACGCCACCTCGGGAACTCGCCGCAAGGTGAGCCGGGTCGCCAGGATGTGGCGCACGAACGGGGCCGCCCGCTGCAACGCCTTGGTGGTACGGGTGCGTTCGGCGGTGGTGCCGATGAGCGTCCAGTAGACCCGCGCCAGCGACAGGTCGGGCGACACCTTGACGCGGCTGACGGTGACCAGTCCCACGCCAGGATCCACGACGTCGGTGGCGAGGATCTGGCTCACCTCCTCGCGCAGCTGTTCCGAGATTCGCTCGATGCGATGGCTGAGGGGCATGAACCTATTCTAGGGGTGGGGAGCGGGAAGTTGGGACGGCAAACGCGTTCCCGCCCTTGCTCGCGCCACGGGCAGAGAGATTACGACGGGAGAGGGCCGGCTAGACCGGCGTCGCCACGCGCTCCATCTGGAAGACCTCGATTACGTCGCTGACCTTCACGTCGTTGTAGCCCTGGAGGCCGATGCCGCACTCGAAGCCGGACTTGACCTCTCCGACGTCGTCCTTGAAGCGGCGGAGGGAGGCCATCTTGCCTTCCCACACCTGGACGCCGTCGCGCATCAGCCGCACCTGCGCGTCCCCCTTGCGCGTAATCGTGCCGTCGGTGACCATGCAGCCAGCGATGACACCGGCCTTCGGCACCTTGAACGTGTCGCGCACCTGGGCGGCACCGAGGCGCACTTCCTTGAAGGTCGGGTCGAGCATGCCGACCATCGCCTTCTGAATCTCCTCGGTCACGGTGTAGATGACCGAGTGATGGCGGATATCGACCTTCTCGCGGTCGGCGATGCTGGCGGCATTGCGGTCGGGCCGCACGTTGAAGCCGATGATGATGGCGTTGCTGGCGGTGGCCAGCAGCACGTCGGATTCGTTGATCGCGCCAACGGCCGAGTGGATGATCTTGACCTTGACCTTCTCGTCCGAGAGCTTGGCCAGCGATGAGGCCAGCACTTCGGCCGAACCCTGCACGTCGGCCTTCACGATGATCGGGAGGTCCTTGATGCCGCCCTCGGCCATCTGCTGCTGGAGCGACTCCAGCGTCAGGCGGCCGCCCTTGGCCACGAGTGACTTCTCCTTGGCGCGTGCCTGGCGGAACATCGCAATCTGGCGGGCCTTGGCCGGGTCGGCCACGGCCTGAAACGAGTCGCCGGGAGAGGGCAGGGTCTCGAGGCCCAGGACTTCGACCGGCATGGACGGGCCGGCCGTTTTGATCGGCCGTCCACGGTCGTCGATGAGTGCGCGCACTCGGCCCACAACCGGGCCGGCGATGATGTTGTCGCCGATGCTGAGCGTGCCGTCCTGTACGAGCACCGTGGCGACGGGACCGCGGCCACGATCGAGCTTGGTTTCGAGCACGGTACCCGAGGCCGCGCGCTTGGGATTCGCCTTGAGCTCGCCGATTTCCGTGACGAGCAGAATCATCTCGAGCAGGGCGTCGAGGTTGGTCTTCTGCTTGGCCGACACTTCCACGAACACCGTCGTGCCGCCCCAGGCTTCCGGCATCAAACCCAAATCGGACAGCTGACGCTTCACGACTTCAGGGTTGGCGCCCGGCTTGTCGATCTTGTTGACGGCCACGATGATCGGTACGTTTGCAGCCTTGGCGTGATCGACGGCCTCGCGCGTCTGCGGCATGACGCCGTCGTCGGCCGCCACCACCAGAATGACCACGTCGGTCACCTTGGCGCCGCGGGCGCGCATCATCGTGAAGGCCGCGTGGCCCGGCGTGTCGAGGAAGACCACGCTCTTGTCTTTCTTCTCACCGATGCCGCCCACAAGGTAGGCGCCGATGTGCTGCGTGATGCCGCCAGCTTCGCGCTCGGCCACCCGCGTGGTGCGGATCGAGTCGAGCAACGTGGTCTTGCCGTGGTCGACGTGACCCATGACAGGGACCACCGGGGCGCGCGCGACGACGTCCTTCTCGTCGGCGCTCTCGGATGCGACCTCGAGCAGTTCTTCCTCGAAGCTGCGCGTCTCCACTTCCGCGCCGAAGTGCCGGGCGGCGTCGCGGGCGGTGTCGATGTCGACGACCGAGTTGATGTTCATCATCAACCGGCGATCGAGCAGCACCTTCAACACGTCTTTCACCCGCACCTCGAGCTTGTCCGACAGATCCTTCACGGTCATGCCTTCGGCCAGCGTGATCGTACGACTGATCGGTGGCAGGGCCATGGGCGGCGGTGCCGGAGTGTGACGAATGCCGGAATCACGCCGGGCGCCGCCGGTGGGGCGACCGGCCGGACGGAAGGCTCCCCCTGGCCGCGAGCCCATCGGCGGCCGCGACGGCATGCCCGGCCGTTGCGGGTAGGCGCCCGGCCGGGGCGGCAGGCTCTGACCGGGACGCACGGGCTGCCCGGGCAAGGGACGAGGACCGCCCAGGCTCGAGGGCGTCGCGCCGTAGGGCCGCGGCGAGCCCGGAGGATACGACGAGCGCGGGCCGACCGGCGGACGCATGCCCGGGACGGGCGGCTGACCAGGACGCGGCGGCGCCGGCGGCGCCACGATCCTGGCCGGCTGCTGGACCGGCGGGCGCCGCACGGGTGTGACGGGCCGTGCGTGTGGCACGGCCTGCCCGGGTTCTTCAATCCGGAGTCGAAGGCTCGAGGGGACGACACGCCCCGGTGCCGCTGGCGCCACTGGAGGCCTGGCCGTCGGCGTGGCGGGAAGCGACGCGGCGGCCTGAGCGGCCACCGCGGGCTCCTCGGCCTCGACGACGTCTGACACTGACGGAGCGGAAGCGGACTCGACCGGCTCAGGCTTGGCCACCGCGTCCGGAACGTGGACGTCTGCCAGTTCGGCGTGCGGTTCGGCGTGTCGTTCGGCCGGTGCGTGGTGCGCGTGCTCGACGTGCGTCGGCGCTTCGTCGGCGTGCGGTGTCGCGGCGGTGTGATGATCGGCGGCGTGGTCAGCCGCAACGGCGTCGGGGGCCACGGTTGGCGGCTTGATCGTGCGAATCAAGCGGGGCGCGGGCAGCGGAGGCCCCGAAGGCTTTGGCGGCTCAGGTGCCTTCTTGGCCGAGCCGGCCTTACCCTTGACGGGCTTTGCCGCGGTCTCAGAAAAGATGTCGCCCTTGGGCAGTTCGATCGAACGCTGACGCGCCAGGCGCTCCACGAACTGGCGCGCCACGATCTCCTCCACGGTGCTCGATGCGCTCTTCAGCTCGATCCCGTGGTTCTGCTTGAGCAGTTGGAGGACCTCCTGGCTGGTCGTACCCAACAAC
>JANORI010000217.1:0-2645 GCA_031415235.1 Acidobacteriota bacterium
CACGGCACGAGGCCGACCTTGTCCCGCACGATCGTGTCCACGTCGCCGACCACGGCCTGGGTGACGAGGTTGCTGTCGAAGAGCGACTGCGGAATCCACGCGGAGGCGTCGAAGGTCTCGTAGACGAAGTCGAAGAGCGCCTGCCGGCGTTCGGCCTCGGACCTCGGGTCCTGCGGGTCCCACGCGTAGACGACACGCCGCAGGTCCGACTCGAAACTGGCCGCGAGCAGGTCGCGGGCGATGGCCGGGGCCGCCGTGCGCGGTCCGCGAAGCATGATGAGCAGACCGGCCACGACCAGCGCCAGGGCGATGACGTAGGTCGCACGTCTGCGAATCATCGCCTCATCCTGCTACCGATAGGCCGTCTTGAGCAAGGCCGCCACTTCGTCCTGGCACGCCTGATCATCGTCGTGACGACAGAAGCGGTCGGCCTGCCGGTACTCGTCCAGGGCGCGCGGACGATTGCCGGCCAGATCGGCCACCTTGCCCAGCTCTCTGTGCACCCGTCCGCGGAGCCAGTCACGGGTCACGCCGGCCAGCGCGGCGCGGAGTTCCCGCTCGGCCGGCTGGACGTCCCTCAGCGCGACCAGCGCAGAGCCGTAGGTGTAGCGCCAGCGCGCCTCTTCGCCGGGCGCCCGCGGCCGACGGTCGGTGGCCAGTTGCGCGAGACCCTCCTCGAGCCACGCGCGCGCCTCGGCCGGACGCTTCGCCCTGAGCGCCGTGCCGGCCGCCTCGAGCCGCAACAGGCGGTTGCGCGGATAGCGCGCCTGCAATCGGCGAATCACCTCGAGCGCTTCGTCGTAGCGGCCCTCGCGGTTGTACAGCAGAATGAGCGTGAAGAGCGCGTTGGCCTGCACGTCGCTCGGGTGGCGCGCGGCGTCCTCGATGAGCCGCAGCCCGTACTGGCGGTCGCCGCTCAGACCGGAGAGAAACGCCAGGAACCGCAGCGGCACGGACAACTCCGACACCCCGACGTGGAAGAGCCCGACGATGAGGCCGGCGTCCGTGCGCGTCGGGTCCAGCTTCAGCACCTGACTATGTTCGGCGTAGGCGCGGCGGGCGGCGCCGAGACTCCCGAGTATGCGTCCTTCCACGGTGGCCACGTACGAGGCTTCGTACCAAAGGGCGGCGCCCACCTGGAAGTGCGCGTCGGGGTCGCCCGGGCGGTCGCGCAGCCGCTGTTCGGCCCGGACCTGGGCTTGATGCAGGTAGTCGCGAAACGTGGCCTCGCGGCCGGCCGTCGGCGCCGACCGCGGCACGGTGGCTCGCGCCGGGCCGAGGTAATCCTCGACCGTGATCACGCCTTGTTCGAAGAGCAGCGTGATCCACGCGGTGGCCGCCGCGAGGCGGTAGCCGGCGGCGGCGTCAGGGTCGGCGGCAATCGCGTTCTTGAAGGTCGCCAGAGCCTCCGCGTGGTCGAGGTTGTAGCCGAGCTCGAGCCCACGGGCCCGAAGCGCGGCAGCGGTGGCCGGAGGCGCGGTCTGCGTGGCCTCGGGCCGTCTGGCGGACGCCAGGCTGACGCCCAGGCCGGCCGCGACGACGACGGCGGCGCTGACCAGGACGATGACGGGCGGCTTCATCAACGGACTCCAGAGACTTTCCTATGGTCCCACGTTCAGGAGCCGCCGGCTGATTCAGGAGTTCGTCCGGTTCCCGGCCGGCTTCACCGGTCCAATGGCCCGGCAACGGATTGTTCGTGCAACCGTTCGGCACTGCCCGCATAGTGCGACAGGCTCGAGAAGATCGACGGCAGAACGTTTGAGTCCATGTTGAAGAAGGCCGGAACAGTCACGTCGACCAGTACCACCGCCGTCGCTACAGAGGGCTCCGACGAGCGTTGCTCGCGGGGCCCTCCGTCGTTGCCCACGACAGCCACCGCGTGGCGGCTGCCCTGCTGGCCAGTGGACTCACACTGAATCGGCGGCTCGGCCCCGAGCGAAGATCGCATACGCCATCACGCCCGCCAGCAGGAACGCGAACGCGAAGACGATGCCGTCGCGCGGGCCGGTGAAGAAGATGAAGAGCCACAGCCCGCCCGACAGCACGGCCGGCCCTGGGTAGAACGGCATCGTGAACGGCTGTCTGATGTCCGGGCGGTAGCGGCGCAGCAGCACCACGGCGGCGCACTGCCAGATGAACTGCAGCAGCACCTGCACCTGCACGAGCCAGCTCACGATCTGGCCGAGCGAGAAGAAGCAGAACGGGATCGACACGAGGGCAATCGTGGCGAGCGACACGTCCGGAAAGTGCTTGGTGGGATGGACGTGCTGGAAGATCCGGAAGAAGTTACCGTCCCTGGCCGCCGCATACGGAATCCGCGAGTAGCCGAGAATCAGCGCGTAGAGCGACGAGGCCGCCACAAACAGGATCAGGCCGGTCATCACGATGCCGGCCAGACGTCCCGAGGCGGGGTCCGAGAACGTGCGCTGGATGAAGAGCGACGCGACCGTCCGCGACTCCTGCACTTCGGTCCATGGAATCATGCCGACGATCACGGTGGTCATCAGCATGTAGGCCGCGGCCACGAGCAGCGTGGCCATCACGATCGACCGCGGGATCGTGCGCGTCGGGTCCTTCACCTCGTCGCCGAGATTGCAGATCTGGTTGTAGCCGCCGTAGCTGTACATCGCCAGGATGGCCGAGGC
>JANORI010000218.1:0-4048 GCA_031415235.1 Acidobacteriota bacterium
CCTCGCGTCCGGCGATCGGCGCGGAGAACAACACGTCGGTGTGATGCTCGCGCGCGGCGGCGTCGACGAAAGACCTTCGTTGCCGCACGAGGTGCCGCCAGTCGATCGCGCGTACGAGCGCTGGAGGCAGGATGCTGCGCAGGAGGCCTTCGGCGTGCGCCGGCCGCGAGAACACGGCGCGGAACAGTTTGTCGTGAGGCGTAGCCAAAGGGGTTGCCCGCATCCTGGTGGCTCGGATCCGCGCCTTGGTTACATGCAATGTCGAGAAAGCGACGCTGCGGCCCTCAGTGCGCGCCCAGCCAGTTCTTCGCCGCGCTCAACGACACAGGGCAACCGCGGGCCTCAGCCTTCGTCGAACACGTCGTCGAGGCACTTGGCGTCGAGGAGTCGCACCGCCCAGCGATCGATCTCGGGGCCGGATGCGCGTCGCACTCGATCGTCGGCCGCCCGCGCCGACGCGCCGAAGCGAACTTCGAGTTGGCGCAACAGCAGTTCTACGCGCCCGGCGACCTCGCCCTCGGCTCTGCCCTGGGCGCGGCCCTCGGCCTTGCCTTCAGCTTTGCCTTCGGCCTTACCCTGGGCGCGGCCGGCTCGACGGCCTCTCTCGATCAACTTGTCAGCGGTGTTCATCACGGAGTCTCCGGCGTCTTGTCCGAGGACCTCCACGACGGCTCGGAGCAGCCGGTCGGGGCGGACCTCGGTCACGGACAGAAAGTAAGACCATAGCGAGAACAGGCGACGGCGTCCCCCGGAGGTGGCCTGCACCTTGCTCAGCATCGCCGCCCAGCGCGGGATCGCGGCGAGTGCCTCGCTCGGGGAGCGGTGGCGGACGTGCTGCAGGAACAGAAGGCTGAGCTGCGCCATCGCCGACATGGTGCGGGCTTCGATGTCGTGCTCGGAGACCAGGGCAAGGTCATCGAGCAGGAAGCGAAAGTCGGGCTGCAGCGGCGTCAACGCGCGCACCACATGGCGCGGAAGGCCATCGAGCGCGACCAGCGGGAGCATCGAGGTCGGCGCGGTGAACCCGCGATCGTCATGATGCACCACGACCGGCACGACCGGGGGCAAGGTCGTGGCGTGCTTGTTGCGTTTGCGCTCGTCTTGCCAGATTGCCACGACGTACCCGAGTACCTGCAGGGCGGTGAACCGTTCACCGTGGCTCTTGTGCTCTAGCAGGAGATAGAGCAACGCCTCGCGTCCGGCGATCGGCGCGGAGAACAACACGTCGGTGTGATGCTCGCGCGCGGCGGCGTCGACGAAAGACCTTCGCTGCCGCACGAGGTGCCGCCAGTCGATCGCGCGGACGAGCGCTGGAGGCAGAATGCTGCGCAGGAGGCCTTCGGCGTGTGCCGGCCGCGAGAACACGGCGCGGAACAGTTTGTCGTGAGGGGTGTCCAAGGGGGTGCCCGCCTCCCTGTGGCTCAGACTTGTCTCTTGGTTACATGCAATGTCGAGAAAGCGAGCCCGCGGCCCTCAGCGTGGCTGGCGGCCACAGCCAACGAGGCTGATGTCGGGTAACCGTTCAGGGGTCGTGATTGGCGGAGATAGCGGCAAGAGTGCTGCGAGCGTCTTGGGTGAGTTCTCGCAGGAAGACTAGCTTCTTTGGTAGACGAGCGACGTTCTTGCTATCAGTCTTGCCGCGCCCTTGCGTCGTGCCAGCGCACAGCCAATTGGCGGCGCGGTAACACGTGCCTGCGTGACGATCGGCGTGGACGAAAGTCTCGACGAGGAGAGGCCGGTAGGCGTAGAGGCGCAGCCAGTCATCAGGCAGACGTTTGAGGGCCAGCGCCAGGAGGCGCGAGGCGAGGTTGTCGACTCGGACCCAGGGAAAGATCAGAAAACGGGTGTTGTTGACGATCCAGCGCAAGTTGCGTTGACGCTGCTCAGCACTCCATCCAATCCAGCTGTCGCGCGGCTGGATCTTCCAGGCCGCGCCTGCAAATGCGATGCACGCCACCGGCTCCTGGCGAAGCCGCACGAAGTACTTGATGTGTGGGCCCACCGGGACGCCATAGCCAAGGTAGTGGTAGCGCTCGACGTACTCGTTCCAGAGCTTCTCATCGGCAAGGTGGCCACTGCCGGTGACGATCGTGAAGTCGTGGGTTGAGATGTCACGCGGGCCGAAGGGCACGCCGGGTTTCGGGTCGGTCCGGTTCGTGATGACAATCGGCTGCCGGCGGGTTGGTGGCCGCCGCCGTGGCGGCAGAGATACCAGCCCGGCGGCGTGCAGCTTGAGCAGCACGTCGCGACATGAGCGATCCTTGAGGCGACCGTTGGCTTGCCGCCAATTCAACGCTTCGCACACCATCTTCGACAGCGCGTTGCGGTGTGCACTTGGCGATCCTTCGATCACGGCACGGATCTGCATCAACTCTGCGGGCGTGAAGATGCGGCCGCGAAGCGTGACGGGCTCGAGATGCCCGCCGCTCAACCGAGGCGTCGCTTCAGGTTGCATTCGTCTGCGCTCATCGGCGGAGCGTGCGATGGCGGTCTCTGATCAACATGAGCCGGCAGCAGAGACGGAATCTTCCTACCCGCGTCGGCGGCCTTCAAAACATCCCGCAGGTAAGGCAGCAACGGCCGGTCGTGCAGTCGACATGTGCCGACCACGGTCAGCATCCGTTCGACGAAACGTGAGCCGCTATGGCTTTGCGTGCCGAGGCAGATCTTGCGCCACTGCACCGCCGGACGGATGCCACGCTCGCTGATGTTGTTGGTTGGCTCGACGCCGGGTACGCGTGCAAACACGAAGAGCGACGGTTCGACCCATCGCAGCGACTGGCAGAGACGTCGCGCCGCTTCATCGTCGCTCACGCATCCCTGTTGAAGCAGTTGACCAGTGCGCACCTCCACCCTGGTCATCCGACGCTGCATCGTTGTCCAATCGATGGCGCCCGCCCTGTAGGCGCGCCAGACTTTGAACAGGCTGGCACTCAGCTTCTTTCCGGCCTCGCCGATGCGCTTGGCATCGCCATCTCGTTCGGCCAGTTCGGCAAAGTCGAGCCGCAGATGATTCCAGCATGCCTGATGGCGGTCGTCAGCGATCCAACGGTAGGCCGCGTAGCGATCGGTGATGGCGGTCCCCTCGAACTCTGCACCCAAGAGGTCCTGCGCCACCGCCTTCGTGCGGCGGGCAATGCGAAACAACATGACCAGTGCCGTCACCACGATCCACAGGTGGAACGGCTTCCCCTTCTCACGCCAGCCAGTCTCGTCGGCGTAGACAACGTCAGCGGTCTTCACCGTCGCTTCGACCTCGACGTACGGTGCCGCAAGTGCTTTGCTCGTCTTGGCAAGGATGTTCGCGATCGTGCCGACCGACACGGACAGTCCAAAGACGTCCCGGCATAGCTCGACGGTCTCGCGCCGGCTGATCCTGAAGCGCCCCGCTAACAGCACGACCAGCGATCGCAGGTTCACTCCGAAACTCGACCGCGGCACCCCCGTAGGCAGCGACGCTGTTGTTCTTGTGTTGCAATCCGGGCACGTGACGCGGTGTTGCACATGGTCGGTCACCGTGGGCTCGATCTCGGGGATTTCGGCAACCTGATGATGCAACGGGTCGGGGTCCGGCGGTACTTCGCGCAGATCCTTGCCGCACCGGCGGCACTCCTCCGGATAGCAATGCCGCCACCGATCGACCCGTTTGGGAGGAACCAGCGGCCGGTTGTGCCCCACATGCCCTTCTTGACCACCTGGGCGTCGGCGCTTGCCGCGACCACGACGCTTGGCATTCGTCTTGGCCTTTTGCTCCGAACTATCCCGCGACGGCGGCAGTGACGAGTTGTGCGAGTTCTTTTCCAGCGCCCGCGCCATCTCGACGTGTCTCTTCTCGTGAGCGTGAATCCACGCCTGTGAACTCGCATGCAGGTAGCGCCACTCACCGAGAGATACTGGCCAGTTGGCCGGGGGCCGACCAATCTCAGGATGCTGGGCGTCGGGGGGCGCCCCCACCCGACACAAAAACAGGCGCCGCCGCGGCACCACAGGGCAGGGCCCAAAAACAAACGCACACAGCGAGCGTCGTCGATACGCGCCCCCCAAGTCG
>JANORI010000219.1:0-12016 GCA_031415235.1 Acidobacteriota bacterium
CGGATGCTCGCCGTGGCCACGTCGGCCAGCCGGTCGAGCGCCACGCGCGCCATGGCCAGCATCAACTCGCGATCGAGGGACACCTCGCGCTGCAGAATCCTTCGCGCGATGGCCAGAGACAGCTCGACGACCTCGCGCTCGGTGCGGCGGATGAGATCGGTCCGCAGGACCTGGAGTTGGTCGAGCGTCTGAGCCAGGCGGCGCAGCATCACCTCGGCCCGCGAGGCCGCCGCCTCGGCGCCCGCACGTTCGCCTTGCGCATAGCCCTTGGTGAAGGCCTCGCGCTCGACCCCGTCGAGATCAGAGGCCGGCGACGAGGCGACGGGATCGTGCGACACGTACGCGCGGCTCGCCGGAGACGCCACCGGGACCCGCGATCCGAGGGGCGCCCCCCCCCACGCGAACCGCTCGGCCTGATCATCGGCCGCGACGAGGCGGGCTCTAGACGACATAGGGTTCTCCAGCGTTGCCGCCGAGGGTGATCAGGCCTTCCTCTTCGAGCTTGCGGGCGATCGCCACGACTTCCTGTTGCGCCTTCTCCACGTCACGCAGCCGCACCGCACCGAGCATGTCCATTTCGTCCTTGAGCAACTCGCCGGCGCGCTTCGACATGTTGGCGAAGAAGCGAGTACGGATCTCCTCGCTGGCGCCCTTGAGCGCCACCGTCAGCGCCTTCTTGTCGGCCCGGTTGATGATCTCGCGGATGCCGGTCTCTTCGACGGTCGCCAGGTCGTCGAACACGAACATCAGATTGCGGATCTGCACCGCCAGGTCTTGTGAACGTTCTTCCACTGCTTCGAGCGCGCGCTGGCTCATCGTACGGTCGAGCCGGTTGAAGAGCTCGGCCACCGCGCGCACGCCGCCATGCTGCTCGCGGGTCGGGCCTCCGAGTGCCTTCAGCCGCTGGTCGATCACGACCGAGATGCGACTGATGACCTCGGGCAGGATCTCGTCGATGCTGGCCATGCGCATCAGGACATCGGCCCGCAGTTCGTCGGGCAGCTGTGACACCAGCTGCGCGGCGCTTCCAGGATTCAGACGGGCCAGGATGACGGCAATGGTCTGCGGGTGTTCGCCGAGGATGAACTTCGAGAGCTGCTGAGGGTTGGCCTTGCCGAGGGACGCGAAGCCGTCGGTGGCATCGACCGCCTTGACGACCCGGTCGATGACCCGCCGCGCCGGTTCGGCGCCCATCGACTTGAGCACGAGCCGGCGTGCGTGCTCCACACCGCCCGTGGCAAAGGACGTCTTGGCGGCGGTCATCTGCGTGAACTCGCCAAAGACGGTCTCACCGACGTCCATCGGCACGCTCTCGAGCGCAGCGATTTCGCGCACGACGGCTTCGATCTCGTGCTCGTTGAGATGCTTGAACACCTCGGCGCAACGGTCTTCGCCAAGCTTCATGAGCACGATCGCGGCTTTTCGAGCGCCCGAGAGCGCTGGCGGCGCGGGAGCCATCGGTTAGCGATCCTCCTGCGCCATCATGGCGCGCACGAGCTGAGCTACGTGCTCAGGCCGATCGTCGGCCTTCTCGGCCATCCGTCGCGGTGCGGCCGACGCGCGCAGGTCACGGGCTCCGCCGCTCTCACCGGCGTCGTAGTCGCCTTGCAGTTGCGCCACGGTCCGGGCACCCGCGGTCGCGGCATCCGGTCCCGCGGGCAGCACCGCGGTGACCGAGCCCATCACGGAGCGGGCGATGGGCCGGATCACCGCAAAGAGCGCCACGAGCGCGAGCAAGGCCACGAGCGCCAGGCGCATCAGGTCTCCCACCGACACGCCGAGGGTCGACACCACCGTCGGCGACACCTGCTGCCACCACGGCGCCGCCGGCTCGACCGCCACGGTATCGCCGGACCCGTCGAAGCCGATGTTCTCGACCGTCAGCTGGTCGCCACGCGCGAGGTCGAGCCCCACGGCCGCCGACACCAGCCGTTGGATGCGCTCCATCTCTGCCGGCTCGCGGGGCTTCGAGGTCTGGCCGTTGCCATCGGCGTTGGGCACGCGGACGTCGTCGACGAGCACGGCCACCGACAGCTTCGCCACCTGCCCGCTGGCCTCGACAGTGTGTCGGGTCGTCTTGCCGATCTCGTAGTTCACCGTCTCGGACTGCCGGCCGGACGTGCCCGGCACGCCGGCCACCGCGGCAGCCGCCGCAGCTGGCGGCGTGGCCGTGGTCAGGTCCGGCGGCGCGTTGGCTCTGGCACCGGCGACACCGCCAGCGGCCGAGCCACCACCCCCGGGCCGTCCGGACACCGCCGTCGTGGCGGTGTCCGACGACACCTGACGGCTGCGGATCACGGGCGTCTGGTCCCACACCTCTTCGGTCTGTTCCGCCGTGTCTGACGACACGGCCGCCGACACGTTGACGCGCACGTGGCCCACGCCCACCACGGGCTCGAGTTGGCTCACGACCTTCGAGACGAGCTCGCGCTCGATCGTCTGCTGCCGCTCCATGGTCTGGCCGGAGACATCGGCCTCGTCGGGCTCAGCCGGGCGCGAGAGCGGCCGGCCGAAGGTGTCGACGATCACGACCGATTCGGGGCGCAGCGACTCGACCGCCGAAGACACCAGTCCGGCAATGCCAGCCACGGTCGAGGCAGACAGCGGGCGACTGGTGCGCAGCTTCAGCACGACCGAGGCCTTGGCCTGCTCCGCGGTGCCACTGAAGAGCGAGTCCTTCGCCAGGGCGATGTGCACCCGCGCGCTCGCGACTTCGGCGATGGTGGCGATGGTGCGGGCCAGCTCGCCCTCGAGGCCGCGCCGGTAGTTGACGTGTTCGAGGAACTCGGTCGTGCCAAACGAGGTGCGGTCGAAGATCTCGAAGCCGATGCGTCCGGCCGTGGGTAGACCCTGCGCGGCGAAGTCGAGCCGCAGTTCGTCGACGCGTGCCGCCGGCACCATCAGCGTGCCACCCGCGTCGCTGAGCACGTACGGGGCGTTTGCGGCCTTGAGCTTGGTGATGACGGCCTGAGCCGACTCCGGGTCGAGGTCGCGGTACAACACCGTGTAGGACGGCGTCGAGGCCCAATAGGCCGAACCGGCGACCACGCCCACCACCGCCACGAAGGCCGCCATCAGGCTGGCGATCTGGCCGGCCGAGAGCGTGGCGCGTACCCGGTTGAGATGCCCGAGGATGTTCTGCACGTTCACGAATCAGACCGCACTCAAATGGGCATGCGCATCAGATCCTGATACGCCTGCACGAGCTTGTTCCGCACTTGCACGGTGAGCTGCATCGACATCTCGGCGCGCTGCAACGCGAGCATCGCGGTGTGCACGTCGCCCGTGCCGTCGGTCATGGCGGCGACCGCCTGGTTGGCGTCGCTTGCCGTGGATTCGACCGACGACAGCAATGCCGACAACGAGTCGCCGAAGCTGTCCTCGCCCACGCCGTCCACGCCGGGGGCGGGGCTCGCCTTCGCGATGCCGTCACGCGACGGAAGCGTTCCAATCGGGGTGATCGCCATGGGTTATCGTCCCAGCTCCAGCGCGCGCTGAATGGTGTCGCGAATCAGATTGATGGCCGTGAGGTTGGCCTGGTAGGCGCGCGCGGCCCCCAGCATGTCCACCATCTCCTCGGGCACGTCCACGTTGGGCGTGGCCACGAAGCCCTGCTGGTCGGCGTCGGGATGCGAGGGCTCGTAGCGTCGACGGAAGGCGTCCTGGTCCTGCACGATCTCGTTCACGGTGACTCCTACGGCCTGCGCCTGGCCGAACGCGCGGCCAAACGGGTCGGCGTCGATAGGCGTGGCGCTCAGCACGACATCGCGACGGCGATACGGTTGTCCGTCGGGCCCGCGCGTGGACTCGGCGTTGGCGATGTTCGACACGGCCACCTCGATACGCGCGCGCTGCGCGTCGAGGGCACTGGCGCTGGCCGAGATGGCATTGGTCAAGGGCATGACTAGCGACCTTCGTTGATGGCGTAGCGCACCAGCCGGAACTTGGCGGTGAGCGCGGTCTGGGCGCGGCTGAAGTCGCCGCCGGCGCGGGAGAGCGCGAGGAGTTCGCGGTCGAGCTGCACGTTGTTGCCGTCGCGACGCGAGGCGAGTCCTCGTGCCTCGACCGGCGCGCCGTCGTCGGGCCCGGCGGACAGATGCGCGGCGCTGGTGCGCCGTACCTCGCCGAGCTCGCTGCTGAGCGCGTCGTCAAACGACACGTCGCGCGTGCGGTATCCAGGCGTGTCGAGGTTCGCCAGGTTGCTCGCCGCCACGGTCTGCTTGGCGACGGCGTTGTTCAGTTGTCGTCCGAGCGCCGCCATGATGGCGGCATCGCTGATCTCAGGCACGTCCCGGGTAGAGCAAGACCGGTGCCCACTCCGGCGCAGCCCGCAGAACGACTCGAGAATTCAGGAATACGGCCGATTCCACCACCAGGACCGACACACGTGTCGGCACGCCGACAGATCAGCGTCGGCGCAACGTCGCCAGTTCCTGGCTGCCCACCGCCGCCTCGATGCGGGCCACGGCCGCCTCGATGCGCTGCAACCGCTCGACCAGGTCCGGCGTCGCCGGTGCCCCTCGGACGGCGCCGCGCGGGTCACCATGGAGGAGCGTCCGGTTCTCGTGCTCGAGCGACTCACGGTCACCGATGCGCCGCAGGATGACGTCGAGCTGGCCGAGCGAGAAGGGCTTGGTCAGATAGTCATAGGCGCCGAGTCGCACGGCTGAGATAGCCGAGTCGAGCGACGCATAGCCCGTGACGATCACGACGTAGCTCGAGGCATTCGCTTGACGCGCAGCCCGAAGGACCGCCAAACCGTCGGCGCCTGGCAGGCTCAGATCGGTGACCACCAGCTGGTAGCGGCCATTCGATCGCTCGAGGGCGCTGACCGCCGCCCGGCCATCGGTGACGCCCGTGACGGCCATGCCCTGCTTGCTCAAATACGCGACGATGACTTCGCGCACGGCCTCGTCGTCGTCCACGACCAGGGCCTCGGTGCGGGTGACCAGTTCAGGTGGCATGTTCGTTGCTAGCCTCACTCGACGTTAGTAATCGGCCATCGGACGAAAAACTGTCGGTGCTGCGCCTGGCAACCGATAAGCAGGCCGCTCGGGACTGTAGAGACTCATGACCCAATCTCCCCTTCCTACCGTGCTCGTCGTCGAAGACGAGGCTCCGCTCCGCGCGCTGATCGCGGAGTCCCTCGAGGCCCAGGGGTTCGCGGTGGCGCAAGCCGCCGACGCCAAGGATGCCACCGAGCGGCTGGCCGGCTTCGCCTACGACGCGCTGGTCGTCGACCTGCGGCTGCCCGATGCCGACGGCATGGACGTGCTTGACGCCGCCCTGGCGCGCTACCCGGAGATCCGTTCGGTCGTCATGACCGGGTTTGGCGGTGTGGAAGAGGCCGTGCGGGCCATCAAGCGCGGGGCCATCGACTTCCTGATCAAGCCATTCCAACTCGGGCAGCTCGCGCACGTGCTGCACGCCGGCATCACCGAACGCCGCCTGCGGCTGGAGAATGCGCAGCTCCGTGCGCAGTTGCACGACCGCTTCAGCTTCGACAGCGTGGTCGGCCGCAGCGCGGCCATGCAGCACGTGTTCTCGACCCTCGAGCTGGTCTCGCCCATGAACAGCGGCGTGCTGATCCAGGGGGAAACCGGCACGGGCAAGGAGCTCATCGCCCGCACCATTCACTTCAATAGCCCGCGGCGCGACCAGCACTTCGTGGCCTTCAATTCGGCCGCCATCCCCGAGAACCTCGCCGAGGCCGAACTGTTCGGTCACGTGAAGGGCGCGTTTACCGGCGCGGTCAACTCGCGCGTGGGCCGCTTCGAGCTCGCCCACAAAGGCTCGCTCTTCATCGATGAAGTCGGCGCCATGTCACTCGCGCTCCAGGCCAAGCTGCTCCGTGCGCTGCAGGAGCGCGAGGTGGAACGGGTCGGCGAATCGCGAGCCTTCAAGTTCGATATCCGCGTCATCGCCGCCAGCAACGTCGACTTGCGCAAGCTGGTCAAGGAAGGCGCGTTTCGCGAAGACCTCTTCTACCGGCTGAACGTCGTGCCGATCACCTTGCCGCCGCTGCGGAACCGCCGGGAAGATATCGCGCTCATCGCGCAGCATTTCCTGCAGAAGTCGTGCAAGAGCAACGGGCTCTCAGGGCGCGTGCTCAGCCAGGCCACCCTGCGCGTGCTGATGGACAACGCCTGGCCGGGCAACATCCGGCAGCTCGAGAACGCCATCGAGCACGCCGTCGCCATGAGCGGCGGCGAGCAGGAGATCGTCCCGTCGATGCTGCCCGAGGACATCCTTCACCCTGGGCAGGCCACGATGCTCACGCCGGTCACCATTCCCGACGAAGGGCTCGACTTCACATCGGTCATGACGCAGCTCGAGCGTGAGTTGCTGCGCCGCGGTCTCGAGAAGACGGGCGGCAACAAGCGTCAGGCCGCCCGCCTGCTCAACCTGAGCCGCACGACGCTCATCGACAAGCTGAATCGCCTCGGTGACGGCGTGGTGACGGCCGCTTAGCGCGGCAGCGATAGCCGGAAGATCGCGCCGCCCCCCGGGGCCGGCGCGTGGGTGAGCGCGCCGCCGTCGCGGGCCGCCAGCCACTGCGACACGAACAATCCGATGCCCAGACCGCCGCCCAAGACCGACGGCACCGGGGGCCAACGGAAGGCCGAGGCCGCGTGGTCGTCGTCGAGACCAGGTCCGTTATCCTCGACCGACACCGACGCCGTGCCGGCCTCAGCGCTCACCGTCACGGCTAGCGACGCGCCAGAGCGGCCGGCCAGCGCGCCTTCAGCATTCACGACAAGATTGAGCAGGATCTGCAGCACGCGGCCGTCCCCTGCGCCGCACTCGACGTCGTCACCCTCCACCGACACGGCGATCCGCGCCTTGCGCAAGGCGTAGAGCCGCAGGCCCACGGCGCGCTCCGCCGTCGCCTTGAGCCGGGTGCGTCCCACTGGGTCGCCGGCACTGCGGGCAAATGCCGTCAGGGCCTGCAGTGCGACTGTGGCCTGCCGCGCGTGCCCCACAATCGCCGCGGTGCGCCGAGCCACCGCGTCTCGGGTCGGATCCATGGCCAGCACTTCGGCGGCCCCGCTGACGACCTGCAGCGTGTTGTTGACGTCGTGGACGGTAGCGGCCAGCAGTCGGGTGGCAAGCGCCTGCCGGTTGACCTGTTCGAGCCACTCGATGGGAGGTGGTAGGCCGCTCCAGGATTGATCGGACGTGTGTGCGGCCACGGCCGACCACGTTAACATGACTCGGACGCCGCCCGGCCGACCGGGCGCAGGGCCGCGCGAGTCGCACGCCACCTGGCGTCACCAGAGGGCTCAGTGCGCAGGCATGAGAATAATGTGTGCAGCTCATGCGCTGAGCGAGTAGGATTCGTGCTATACGCCAGGCGGAGCCGGGCGCCTCGGTTTCGAGCCCCCTCTCGAGACCTTCGACACGTGGTTCTTTGTCGAGGTCGATGCGAATGCGAGACTGGTTCACGGTCGTGCCCCGATTGCCCGGGGCGGTTCGGTCATTTGTGGCTGCGCTGGCAGCCCCGTCCCCAGCCCCCGACGCACAGGACCGTTTCTCGACGTTGTTTGGAGCCAGTCCCCTGCCGCTCATCGTCACGTCGGAGGACTCCGGACTCGTCCTCGACGTCAACGCGGCGACTGAGTCGGTGTCGGGGTGGACCGCCGCCCAGCTGCGCGGCCGATCCGTGCACGAGTTTGGCCACTATCGTGACGCCGACGACCGCACCAGGCAGATCGAGCCGCTCAGCGCCACGCCGGTGCTTTCGCGTGAAGTCCTGATCACGACGGCGCACGGCCAGGAGTTGCGGCTTCTGGCGCACACGAGCCGGTTGACGGTCGATGGGCAACGTTGCCTGCTGACCGCCATGACCAACATCACGGCGCTCGGCCGGATGGATGACGGATTGCTCCACGCGCAGCGGATGGAAGTGGTGAGCAAGCTCTCGGGCGGTGTGGCCCACGAATTCAACAACCTGTTGACCGTGATGCAGGGGCATCTCGATGCGCTCGCCGACGAGCTCGGCCCGCAGTCGCCGCTGGTCCACCGTGTCGACACGCTTCGCCGCTCGGTGACCGAGGCCACCTTCATCACGGCGGGGCTGCTCACGTTTGCCGGTCGCAACCCCGCGCATGCGGCCGTGATCGATCTGAATGCGACCCTGGCCGGACTGGCGCCCATTGTCGAGGGCACGCTCGGCGAGACCGTGGTTGTCACGTGGCAACTCACGGCAGCGCCGGCCACCGTGTCCATCGACCCGGCTGGCGTTGCGCAGGTCCTGCTGAACCTGGCGCTCAACGCCCGCGAAGCCATGCCAGAGGGCGGGCGGCTGGTCGTCGCCACCGAGTACGTCACCATCGCGCCCGGTGCGGCCGGGCTGGACCCAGGCCCCGGACACTGGGTCGCCCTGCGCCTGTCCGACAGCGGCCATGGCATGGCGGAGGACGTGCGGCGTCACGCCTTCGAGCCGTTCTTCACCACCAAAGGCCCGGGCCAGGGCACCGGACTGGGCTTGTCGATCTGCCGCGGCATTGCCGAGCAGGCCGGTGGCGCTGTCTTCGCCGACTCTGCGCCGGGCCAGGGCACCACGATCCGCCTCTTCCTGCCGTGGGCCGATGCGCCCATGACCTCGACGCCCGCGCCGGTCGTCCGCGACCTGCATCCGTCGAGTCGCGTGGTGCTGCTCGTCGAGGACGAAACCGACGTGCGCGACATCGTCGCGGAGATCTTGCGGCGCGCCGGCCACACCGTGCACGCCACCGATGGGCTCGCCAGCACCCAGGCGTTGCTGGCACGAGGACCTGGCGTCCTCGACCTCCTGTTGACCGACCTGGTGCTGCCCGGCGGCAATGGCCTCGAAGTGGCCAAGCGCGTGCGGGCGTCGTATCCGGACATTCCCGTGCTCTTCATGTCGGGCTATTCCGAGAGCGTCTTCTCCGGGGACGAGCCCGTGGAGCACCTGCTGCAGAAGCCCTTCTCGTCGCGCACGCTGCTCGACAAGCTCCACGAGCTACTCGAGGCTCGCTGATCGCGCCGCGGCCGCCCGGCCCCGGCGTGATTCAAGTGCGAGGCATCCGGGTCGATGACCCGGGCAACCCATGCCGGCCACCGCACAGCAGGTCCACGTCGCCCGCCAACCCATTTTCGACGCCCGCGACAGAGTATTCGGCTACGAGCTGCTGTACCGCCGGTCTGCCGACGCCTCTGCGTTCAGTGGCAGCGGACAGCAGGCGTCCGCGCAGGTCATCGACGATGCGCTGCTCGCGATTGGGCTCGAGACCCTCACCGATGGGCGGCGCGCGTTTGTCAATCTGACCTCCGAAACTCTCATGGCCGACGCGGGCGACGTGTTCGACCGCGGGCAGGTGGTGCTCGAGATCCTCGAAAGCGTCACGGCCACTCCCGAGGTGATCGCGATGTGCCGGTCGCTGCACTCGCGCGGATACGACCTGGCGCTCGACGACTTCGAGCCGGGTTCATCCGCCGAAGCCCTGGTGCCGCACGCGACGTTCGTCAAGCTCGATGTGCTGACGCTGTCGCCGGAGATGTTGACCAAGACGGCCCGACGGATGCTGGCACTCGGCGTCTCGGTGATCGCCGAAAAGGTCGAGACCGCGGCCGACTTCGAGCGGGCGAAGGCCGCCGGCTGTTCGCTCTTCCAGGGGTACTACTTCTGCCGCCCCACGACGTATTCCGCGACGGCGCTCTCGGCCAACCAGGTGTCGCAGATGCGCCTGATCGCCGCGCTCTACCAGCCCTCGGTGTCGCTCACGGCGATCGAAGACCTGCTGAAGCAAGACACGTCGCTGACCTACCGGGTGTTGCGCACGGTGAACTCCGCCGGCTTCGGCCTGCGCCGCCAGGTGCGGTCGATCCGCGAAGCGTTGCTGCTGCTCGGCCTCGAGCAGATCCGGAAGTGGACCTCGATCTGGGTGCTGGCGGGGATGAACCGTGGCCCGGCCGAACTCGTCACCATGACCGTGCTCCGTGCGCGCAGCTGCGAACTGCTGGCCAGGGGCCTTGGACGTCCGGACAGCGACGGCGGCTACTTCCTGCTGGGGCTGTGTTCCCTGCTCGACGTGCTGCTCGGACGGCCGATGGCCGAGGTCGTGAAGGATTTGCCGCTCGATGACGAGATTCGGGCGTCGTTGGTTGGTGAGGACAACCTGCCGCGCCGGGTCCTCGACGCCGTCGTGCACCATGAGCAGGGGCGCTGGCTCCAGGCCGCCGCATTGACGGCAGCACTGAAGCTGTCGGACGACAGCCTGAGCATCGCCTACGCAGACGCGCTGGCCTGGACCCGCGCGTTGACCCGTGCCGCCTGTGCGTGAACACTCGAGCTGGTCTGCGTTTGCACAGAATTTTCTGGTCCTGCACACTTTATTGCGTCGCTCGGTGCCATGATGAGGGCGCCGGTACGGCTTGCAGGCCGTCTGGCAGAAGGGCCGACTTGACTCCTCCGTCCCCGAGCCGGCGCGCCGACTCCCTCGCCGCCGCGCGCCGCACGGTGCTGGTCGCCGGAGGCACGGACCACCAGCGCGCGACGCTCGCGGGCCACGTGGCCGCGCACGGGTATGCGGTTGAGACGGCAGGCGACGCCAGCACGGCGCTGTCGGCGGTCGTGATGCACGCGCCCGACGCCGTCGTCCTGCTCGACTCGCCGGTGGCATTCGACGCGCGCGAAGTCTGTCGACGGATCCGCGCCCATGCCGGCTCGCGCCAGACCCCCGTGGCGCTGCTGCTGCACGCGGACCTCGCGGTGCCGCTCGTGGCGCCATTCGAAGGCGACGCGCTGCCAGACGACATCGCGGCCGCCGACCTGCTGGCGTGGCTCGACGCCAAGCTGCCGCCCGAGGCCTCGGCCGCCGACTGGCTGCGGCTCACACTGGCCCGGCACGTGACCGAAAGGCACGAGCCTGACGCCGCCACCGACGAACCGGGCGACGTGACCTGGCGCCGACTGTTCGACCACCTCGACGACGGTGCCGCCATTCTCGAACAGCAGGGACGCATCCGCGCAGCGAACCCGGCATTTGCCAGGCTGTTCGGGCTCGAGACACCGGACGCGTGCGCCGGGCGGCACCTGCTCGACGTGCTGCCAGAGACGGCCACGATCGCACTGGCCGACACCACGACGGGCGCCCCAACGCTCAGAGCCACCATCAGGCAGGACGATGCGTCGCCCCTGACACTGGACCTGCGCTTCACGTCGGCCGGCCGTGGCGCTGGAGCCCCTGTGTTCATGACGGTGCGAGACCAGCGCTGGCGCCAGACGGCGGAAGCCGCGCTGCGCGACAACCACGACCTGGCTGAGCAACTGCGCCGGTCGCAGAAGATCGGCGCGCTCGGCCGGCTGGCCGGCGGCGTGGCGCACGACTTCAACAACCTGCTCCAGGTCATCGGTGGATACGCCGAGGCACTGGGCGCCAACTCGCTCGACCTGGCGTCCCGCCGCCGGCTGCTGCGGCGCATTCAACGGGCCACCGACCGTGCCGCCTCGCTCACCCGCCAGTTGCTCGCCTTCGGACGCCGTCAAGTCCTGGTGCCTCAGGTGCTCGATCTCAACGTGACGGTGCTGTCGCTCGAGCACATGTTGGCGCGCGTGATTGGCGAAGACGTGCAGTTTGTCAGCTCGCTCGCGCCCGAACTGCAGCGCGTGAAGGTGGACCCTGGCCAGATCGAGCAGGTCGTCCTGAACCTGGCGCTCAACGCCCGTGACGCCATGGCCGAGGGCGGCACGCTCGAGATCGCCACGGCCAACTTCGTGCTCCCCGAGGACTGGACGCACCCGGCGCTGCCGGTGGCCGTGCCCGCCGGCAACTGGGTCCTGCTGTCGGTACTCGACACCGGGTCGGGCATGGACGCCGAAACTGCGGGCCAGGCCTTCGAGCCGTTCTTTACGACCAAGGACGCCACCCGCGGCAGCGGCCTTGGCCTGTCGATGGTCTACGGCATCGTGAAGCCGAGCGGCGGCTACACGTGGATCGAGACGGCGCCGGGCGCCGGCACGACCGTGCACGTGCTATTGCCGGCGGTCGAC
>JANORI010000220.1:0-1814 GCA_031415235.1 Acidobacteriota bacterium
GCCTTGTGGCCTGCGATCCTGGAACGCCTGGGCCCAGAGGGCCATGGCTCCGCTGCGACGATCGCTGGCGAACAGGAGCTGCGTTCCGTCGGGCGCCCATCCCATCACGACCTCGTTTCCGGGATGCACGACGGCCGGGACCTCGCGGCTCCCGTCTACGGCGAGCACGAACACGTCACGCTGGTTGCTGGTGTCGTTCGCCGGCAGGTCGAACGCCAGGTCGCGGCCGTCGGGTGAAAAGAAAATCCTTTTGGGGCCCCGCCAATCCACCGACTTCAACACGCGCATCGCGCCCGTCTCCGTGGCGACCAGGCCGATCTGTTTGGATCCATCCCTCCGCACGAGCGTGATCACAACGGACCGATTGTCTGGCGAGATGTCCATCGGCGTGATGAACTCGACGTCGGCGTTCTCGAAGAGCAGCCGAGACGCGGGAACGCCGCTGCCGTGCACGCTCACGAGTCGAAGTTCGGCGCCGTGCCCGCAGTAGCCGGAGCCATAAGTGTTGTAGGCTACGAGCGTCCCATCTCTCGAAATGACAGGCACGCCGTCGCAGTTGCTGCCAACGGTCAGGGGGCGGTCGGCGCCACCCGCCAGGTCGTGCAGGGCAAGCATGTGTTTCTCGAACGGCCAGTAGGGCAGACGGCCGTCGTCGGAGACCGACGTCAGGCCAACCGCTGTCATTCCCGCGGCCCGCCCGTCCCAGACCTTTCGAAGGGTGAGGCTCTTCTGTGGCTCAGCCCGCACCGCGCCGCCAAGGCGAGCCTGTGCGGCGACGACGGCCTCCTTCTGGTCCGCATACTCGCGGACGATGCGCTGGTAGATACTCTGCCCCTCCGGGTCTCCCAGCTTCCGGTAGCACTCCGCCATGCGCAGGAGCGCCTGGGCCGCGACGGCTCGATCCGCTCCGGCCCGGGCGACGATCTTCTTGTAGCCGTCGATCGCGGCGGACAAGTCGCCGGTCACGATGGCCTGTTGCGCGATCCGCTGAAGCTCGACGCTCAGGCTCTGCGCCGACAGGCCGACGCCCGCCAGCACGGCCACGAGCCCAACGCCCACAAGTGACATACGTGTCATGACTGCCTCCAGCCGTCACTCTGCCAAACGATCGCGAGCCGGTGATGACGCGACCGTGAGGACCTGATGAGGTTCTCAGCCATCGAAGCGGTATCCCAGACCCCGCACGCTCTGCAGGAAACGTGGCTCCGCCGGATTCGGTTCGATCTTCCGGCGCAGATTGACGATGTGCGCATCGACGGCCCGATCGGTCACGTGCGTGTCGTGATCCCACGCGGCCGACAGCAGTTGCTCCCGCGACAGCAGCCGCCCGCGCCGGCGAATGAACGTGTCGAGCAACTTGAACTCCAGCTTCGTGAGGTCGACCGTGCGGCCGTCCCGTCGTACCTCCGCCCGGGCGAAATCGACATGCACGTCGCCAAAGCGAAAGATCTCGTCGGCGGCGACCGGCGCCTGTCGGCGCAGCACCGCCTTGATGCGGGCCCGCAGCTCGCGCGGGCTGAACGGCTTGGTCACGTAGTCGTCAGCGCCAAGCTCGAGGCCCAGCACTTTCTCGGCTTCCTGCGTTTTCGCCGTCAGCAGGATGATCGGGGTGAGGACACCGCCTCGTCGAAGATCGCGGCAGACATCGAACCCGTCTTTCCGGGGCAGCATCACGTCGAGCACGATCAGATCCCAGCCCGGCTCGCGGCCGCGCGTGACGGCCAGCTCGCCATCGCCGACCACCTCTACCTGGTGGCCCTCCAGCGTCAGGTCGTCGCCGAGGCCGAGGGCGATGTCGGATTCGTCTTCGACGA
>JANORI010000221.1:0-2016 GCA_031415235.1 Acidobacteriota bacterium
CGGCAGGTTGTCGATGGCGATGCGCGTGGCACCCTCGCCACCACCGCCGTTGATCCAGTCCATGTTCGACCGCTTCGGATCGCGCACCATGGCCAGCAGCGTCACTTCATCTTTGGAGTAGATGTAGACAATGTTCGACTCGGGATCGAGCGACCCGCCCTGCCAGTTCGGACCGCCAGTGGATCCCGGGAGCTGCAGGGTGCCCTGCGTGCCGCCGGCCACCCGCTCGGACGGCGCTTCCCATAGGGTGCCGATCCGGTAATTCTTCACGAACGCCTCGGCCTTCGCCTTGAGCTCGGGCGTGAAGTCGATGAGGTCGGCCGCCGTCATGCCCTGACGCCCGAAAGCCGGCGGCTTGCTCGGAATGGGCTGTGTCGGCGCGTAGTACTCTCCCGGCAGGTCGCCTTTGGGTACCGGCGTCTCGACAATCGGCCACACCGGCGTGCCGTTGGTGCGATCGAACACGTAGAGCCAGTTCTGCTTGGTCGGCAGCGCCACGGCCTTGATCGCCTTGCCGTCCACGGTGATATCCGCCAGGATCGGCGCACTCGGCAGGTCCCAGTCCCAGATATCGTGATGCGTCGTCTGGAAGTGCCACACGCGCTTGCCCGTCTTCACGTTGAGCGCGACGAGCGAGCTCGAGTAGAGGTTGTCGCCGTGCCGGTGACCGCCGTAGTAGTCGCCGGTCGGCGCCTCGACGGGCACATAGACCAGACCAAGCTGCGCATCGGCAGACATCTGCGCCCACGAGCCGGTGTTCCCGGTGTAGGTCCACGACTCGTTCAACCAGGTCTCGTTGCCCTTCTCGCCGTGCCCGGGAATCGCGCTGAAGCCCCACAGCTTCTTGCCCGTGCGGACGTCGATGCCCATGATCACGCCCTTGATGTGTTCCTTCGTGGCCGGCGCGCCGCCAGGCAGGTGCGCCGAGCCGACGATGATCACGTCGCCCACCACGATGGGCGCCGAGTGCAGGCCGATTTCCGCCTTGTCGACGTCTTCCACGGCATAGCCCAGGTAGCGCCGCATGTCGAGCACGCCCTTGGCGCCGAAGTTCGGATCGAGCTGGCCGGTCAAGGCGTCCATCGAGAGCAGCTGGTACCCAGGCGACACCATGAGTACCCGCTTGGCGGCGCCGCTTTCCCAATACGCGAGGCCGCGCCCCGACAGGCCGCGCGGGAACGTGCGGGGACGCTCATCGAAACGCCGCTGCCACAGCAACTCGCCGGACGTGGGGTCCAGGCTCACGGCGGTACGTCGCGTGCCGACGGCCGCGTAGAGGGCGCCATCGACGTAGAGCGGTGTGGCCTGCAGGGCGGCTTCTGGCCGCGGACCGAAGTTGTCGGTGCGGAAGCGCCACGCCACCCGCAGCGAGCCAAAATTCGTCGCGTTGATCTGATCGAGCGATGAATAGCGCGTGCCAGCCAGAGTTCCGCCGTAGGTTCGCCACTGGCCAGCCACGGGCGTCACCGCCGCCGGCGCCGCCGTCTGCCGCCCGCCGGCCGCAAGTCCCGCCACCATTGCGCCCGTGAGCACCAAGGCGGCGCCCATCAAGTGCCGTCCGCGTCCTGTCGCCATGAGTCCGTGTCCTTTGCCCCAGGTTACTTCCGCGCGGGTGCCTGGTCCCCGGTAATCGGCCCTAAGTATTCACGATCCGTGTCACGCGCCACACGTAGTCGAGCGACGAGGCCACGGTAATGGCCAGCGACGCCCAGACGAACCAGTCCACGACTGGCGAGGTTACTCCAAGATAGTTGAAAAACATCACAACCACGCCGGTCACGATAAAAAGCGCGGTGGCGGCCTTCCCGAGCAGGGACGGCTTGAACGTCTTGTGTCCGATGGCCAGGTTCACAATGGCCACCGTCAGCACGATCGCGACGTCCCGGCTAATCACCAACACCGTGAGCCACAGGGGAATGCGGTTGGGCAGGCCCAGGTTCGGCAACGTGAGCACGATGAAGGTGGTCACCAGCAAGAGCTTGTCGGCAGCCGGGTCGAGCCACGCGCCGAGCGAGG
>JANORI010000222.1:0-7544 GCA_031415235.1 Acidobacteriota bacterium
CCGTCGCTGAGCCGCCCGTGGTGGCGCGCCGCACGCCGCCCAGGCTGTCCTTGCCGCTGACCCCGGGGCTGCCCCTCGTGGAGTCCGAGCCGCTCGGGCTGCCGCCGGCCGCGCGCAGGGCCGGCGCGTACATGCTGCCGCCGCCGTCGCTGCTCGACCCGGCCAAGGCCGAGAGCAAAGTCGATGAGCGCGAGTTGATGGATGCAGCGCGCCATCTCGAAGTGAAATGCCGCGAGTTTGCGGTCGAGGGCGCCGTGGTGCAGATTCACCCCGGCCCGGTGGTCACGACCTACGAGTTCAAGCCGGACGCCGGCGTGAAGTACAGCAAGGTCACCGGTCTGGCTGACGATCTCTGTCTGGCCATGAAGGCCGAGTCGGTGCTGATCGATCGGATCCCCGGCAAGTCCACCGTCGGGATCCAGATTCCGAATCTCAACCGAGAAGCCATCTCGCTGCGTGAGCTGCTTGAATCCGAGACCTACCAGCGGTCGGCGTCGAAGCTCACGATTGCGCTCGGCAAGACCATCCACGGCGAACCGTTCATGGCCGACCTGGCCACGATGCCGCACCTGCTCATTGCGGGATCTACCGGCACGGGCAAGTCGGTCGGGCTGAACGCGATGCTCACGAGCATCCTGTACCGCGCGACCCCGGACGACGTGCGGTTCATCATGATCGACCCGAAGCGGCTCGAACTCGGCATGTACGAGGACATCCCGCATCTGCTCACGCCGGTGGTCGTGGACCCCAAGAAAGCCGCCAACGCCCTGCGCTGGGCCGTGCGTGAGATGGAGGAGCGCTATAAACACCTGGCGACGTTTGGCGTGCGCAACATCGAGCAGTACAACCGCAACGTGCGCCACACCCTCGAGGACAAGGCGGCCGCCGAGGCGCCCGACGCCCCCAAGACCCTGCCCTTCATCGTCGTGGTCGTCGACGAGCTCGCCGATCTCATGATGGTGGCGGGCAACGAGGTCGAAGAGTCGATCTGCCGGTTGGCGCAGATGGCCCGCGCCGTCGGCATCCATCTGATTCTGGCCACGCAGCGCCCGTCGGTGGATGTCATCACGGGGCTCATCAAGGCCAACCTGCCGGCTCGCATCTCGTTCCGCGTCTCGTCGAAAATCGACTCGCGCACGATTCTCGACGGCAACGGTGCCGAGCAGCTGCTCGGCAAAGGCGACATGCTGTTCATGCCCCCGGCCACCTCGCGCACCGTACGTCTGCATGGCCCCTATATCTCGGAGCAGGAATCGGCGCGGCTGGCGAGCTTCCTGCGCAAGCAGGGACGACCGGCGTTTGACGAGAACATCACGGCCGACGAGAAGACCGAGAAGGCGGGCATCGAGTACGAGAAGGACGATCTCTACGACGACGCAGCACGCATGGTCGTCCAGAGCGGCCAGGTGTCGATTTCGTCACTGCAGCGCAAGCTGCGCATCGGGTTCAGCCGGGCGGCCCGGCTCGTGGACATGATGGAGGCCGAAGGCATCGTGTCGGGCGCCTCCGGCAGCAAGCCGCGTGAGGTGCTCGTGGACCGCGGCTACTTCGACGAGGTGGACCAGCAGCTCCGGTGACGCGATGACAGCACACGCCGCCCGTCCTGCCCTGCTCCTTGCCGTCGCCCTCACGCTGACCGTGTCGGCGTGGCCGGTCCTTGTCGAGGGGCGCGCACCGAGCGCACGCGATCGCTATGAGGGGGCGCTCGTGTTCGATCGAGACGCCAGGGCCACGGTCGACCGGGGCGGCGCGGACCAAGAGCGTGCGCTGCAGGCGGCGCGGCGCGCGATCGCCGCCTACGAAGCGGTCGTCCGCCGGTTCCCGACGAGCGGATATTGCGACAACGCCCTGATGCGGGGCGGAGATCTGGCGCGGTGGCTCTTCGCCCGGTCGGGCCGGGCGGCCGATCGGAGCGCGGCCGCGAAGTACTACGCGTGGCTCATCCGCGAGTACCCGGGGAGCGGATTGCGCGCCCAGGCGCGAACCGCGGCGCGCGCGCTCGAGAGTGAGGACACTGACCCCACGCCTCGCCGGGCGATCGCGACGACGCCGCGTCGTGCGCCGGTCGCGCTGCCGACATCGAACGAGGCCGCGTTCCGTGCGATGCCGCTCGCCGGGAGCGCGCCGAGCCCCACGGCGGTGGCGGCTGTGCCGGTCGCCGACGTCTCAGTCGCGGCGATGTCGGCAGTGTCGACTCCGGCCACGTTGCGCGGTATCGAGCGATCAATTGTCGGGACCGCGGTGCGTGTGACGTTGCTGCTCGATCGCGAAACGCTCTTTGCCCACGAACTCATCGACGCCCCGCGTCGGGCGTTCGTGGACCTGTTCGGCGCCACCACGATCGCCGATTTGCAGGACGCGGTGCTGCGCTACGACACGGATACCGTGTTGCAGGTGCGGGTCGGCAAGCGTTCCGGTGCCACGCGCGTCGTCCTCGATCTGGACGGCGCGTCCGCGGTGAGCGTCTTCACGCTCTACAACCCGTACCGAGTCGTGATCGATGCCGAGCGATCTGGGGCCAGCATGACACCGACAGCGGCGGATCCAGCCCGCACCCCGGCGGTGGCGGTGGCTGCGATGCCAACCGCAACCGTGCCGGCGCTGGTGCACGACGAGCTGCCGGCGCCCCCGCGCGACGAGAACGAGGTGGTTCCGGCTGCGGCTTCGCATGCGACGACCGTGGTCGAGTCCGTCGATCCGGTGGTGCCTGTCGCCCTGCCGTCCCTTGTCCGTCCAGCACTGGCCCCGGCGACGTCGCCCCCGGCCACGCTCTCTCGTCGTCGGTCGACCGAACCGGCGCCCGAATCAGGCGTGGAGCAACCGGCGCCTGTCCCGGCGGAGCCGGCCGTCAACGGCGACGGCTCGTTGTCGCTCGCACGCCAGCTGGGACTCGGCATCTCGCGCATCGTGATCGATGCGGGTCACGGCGGCCACGACCCGGGCACACTCACCGAGGGCTCGACCGAGGCGCGGGTCGTCCTCGACGTGGCGCTGCGGCTCGAGAAACTGCTCAAGAAGGAGCCGGGCCTCGACGTGGTGTTGACGAGGCGCACCGACGTGTTCATCCCACTCGAGCAGCGCACCGCGATTGCAAACCGGGAGGGCGCCGATCTCTTCCTCTCGATTCACGCCAATGCCAGCCGCAATCGCACGGCGCGCGGCGTGGAGACGTACTTCCTGAGCTTTGCCTCCAATCCCGAAGCCGAGGCCGTAGCCGCTCGTGAGAATGCGGCCTCGGCCAACGACATGCACAACCTCCCGAGCATCGTCCGGGCCATCGCCCTCAACAACAAGCTCGACGAATCGCGGGACCTCGCGGGCGTCGTGCAACAGTCGCTCTCGACCCGGCTATCGAAGGCGAACGTGGGCGTGCGCAGCCGCGGGGTGAAGAAAGCGCCGTTTGTGGTGCTCATCGGCGCCGGCATGCCGAGTGTGCTCGCCGAGATCGGCTTCCTGACCAACAAACAGGAGTCTGCCCTGCTGCGGACGACGGCTTACCGGCAACGCATCGCCGAGGCGCTGCAGGCGGCGGTCATGCAGTACCGGCGGGGGCTCAAGCCGCAGACCTCGGTCGCGGCGCGCTGACGAGCAGCGGGGTTATTCGCGCAGAAAGTTCGGGTTGTTGCCGCGCGACTCGATCACCGTGATCGGGTGGCGGGTGCGATACCAGACGTAACAGGCCCCGGCCAGCAATCCAGCCACGAGTGCCGCCACCATAATCAGGCCGGTGAGGTCGAACGCCGCAACCGCCACTTCGATCATGCCGACCTCCGGCGCCGGTTGCTGGATCCCGGTGCGGGTCACCGGCGTAACGGTAATGGCGTCGATGGGCGCGGACTGCACGTTCCCCCGATTCTACCAGCCCGTTACGGCCTAATGCAGATCTCCGGCTGCGAGCTCCACCAGCGTGCGCACCATCACGCCCGATGCGCCCTTGGTCGCCCAGGGCTTGGCCTCGTCGATCCACGCCGTGCCGGCGATGTCGAGGTGGGCCCAGGGCGTCGAGCCGACGAACTCGCGCAGGAACATCGCGGCGGTGATGGCGCCACCCGCGCGCCCGCCGCTGTTGATCATGTCGGCGATCTCGCTCTTCATCATGTCGCGGTACTCCTGCCCGAGCGGCAGCTCCCAGACGGCTTCGCCAGCGCGGGCGGCCGCCTGCCGCACCTGCGCCACAAACGCCGGCGGCGTGCCGAACAGGCCGGTCGTGACTTTGCCGAGGGCGACCACACAGGCGCCGGTAAGCGTGGCGACATCGACCAAGTGGGTGGCGCCACGCTGCTGGGCGTACCACAGCCCGTCGCCGAGCACGAGGCGGCCTTCCGCGTCGGTGTTGTTGATTTCGACGGTGATACCCGACGCGCCGCGAATCACGTCGCCGGGCTTCAGTGCGCGCCCACCCGGCATGTTCTCACTGGCTGGGACGACGGCGATCACCTTGCGCGGCACTCCCAACCGGGCAATGGCCCGGACGGCGGCGACGACGGCCGCGCCGCCGGCCATGTCGTCCTTCATACGGTCCATGTTGTCGGCCGGCTTGATCGAGATGCCCCCCGTGTCGAAGGTGATGCCCTTGCCCACGAGCCCGAGCACCGGGCCGTCCGCCCCACCCGGAGGCGTGTAGGTCAGGCACAGCAGGCGTGGCGGCTCGGCCGAACCGCGGGCCACCCCGAGCAGTAGTCCCATGCCGAGCGCTTCCATCTTGTCAGGGCCGAGGATCTCGGCCTGCACCCCCGGCTCCTCGGCCAGGGCGGCCGCGCGCTCGACCAGCGCCCGCGGTGTGAGCACGTTGCCGGGTTCGTTGGTCAGCAGCCGCGCGGCGTTGATCGCCTCGCCAATGACGAGCCCGCGTTCGAGCTGCGCGCGTTGGCCCGGAGCGACAAGCAGCGACGCTTGCACGATGGGAGGCAGCGGTTCGGCGGCCTTCATATGGCCGTGATTGAAGTTGGCGACCACGACCGCTTCGGCGGCGGCCGCCGTGATAGCTTCCCCGTCTCCGCTCAGGCCTGCCAGATCGACCACGATGGTGCGGCAGCGCCGTTCACGCGCCCAGAGGGTGGCGCTCGCTACGGCTCGGCGTGCCCCGTCGGCGTTCAGCGGTCCTGGGCCGGCGCCCACCACCGCGATGCGGGACGTGCCCCAGCCGGCATCACCCGCCTGGGTCACGAAGACGTGGCCCAGCTCGGCCACCGGTTCCTTCCGGGCAATCGCGGCGTCGAGTTCCTGCAACGCCGGCCCGCTGAGGCGCCGTCGCACGGCGTCGTGGCCGTCGCCTGGGTAGATCGTCACGAAGAGATCGGCTTTCTGTTCATGTGGGGCCGACGTGTCGGCACGCAGGGAGGGCAGCTCGAACGGGCTATGCATCGGTCGGACCTTTGGGCGTGTCCAGAATGGGCATCGGACAATCCGTAAGTTTACACCGCGGCTGCGCTTGCTGGCGCCGCGCGCGTCCGGACCATCATCCAAGCTCCGGCAAGTACCAACACGCGACTGAGACGATGGCTGAAATCACGAGAAATCGGTCACGCCGTACATGCCCGCGTAGAGCGGGAACTGCAGCACGACGCCGGCGAGCAGGCGCGCCCCCTGCCCGCCGCCATCAACGACGCCACGCTTCGGTGCAGAAGTACGGCCAGCATCAGGAACGCGAAGTTCAGCACGACGAGCGCCATCTGCATCGCAAATGGGCTGAGGGTTCAGAAGCCGCGGCCCCAGGCGATCACGATCGTTGACGGAGTCGCGCCGGCAAGTGCGGCCGCAGCCCCGAAGGTGACCAGCGTCAGCAGGATCGCGATGGCGAAGGCGCTGGGGACTCGGCGGCTGCGGCCAGCGCGTTCGCGAATCGGGCGAGCACGCGGCCATTGTAGCCGCAGGCCGGATGGCAGGACGGTCAGAGTGCGGAGGGGGCGTCGGCCGTCTGCGCCGGCAACGGCGGCGGGACGACGGCCCACTTCCCCACCCCGGTCATGACCGCGGCGCCGAGCCCCACCGTCCACGCCACGTACTCTATGGCCGTGCCCAGGCCGAGGAGCACGAGCGTGAGGACGCGCGCTGGCTCCGGCGCCATCCCGACGAGCCGCGCCAGCACGGTCGCCATGACGATCACGCCGAGCCCGAATACGGCCGCCCACACCGCCCCATCGACCGCCCATCCGGCTCGGCGCCCGATCGCCTGGCCAACCCTCTGGGCTAGACTCGTAAAGCCGATCAACATGGTCAGGGCCATCGTGACGACCGCCAGCGGAATCACCACGGCCACAAACGGCAGCCCCACGATCGTGACCGCCATGGCGATTGCCAAAGCGATGAGCGCCGGGATGAAGAGCAGTTGCGTGCCGAACCCGATGAGGCCGGCGCGCCACGGCGTGGCCGCGGCCGCCGCGCCGATGCGGGTCACGCGCCCGCCGGCCACGAACGCCACGATCGCGACGGCCAACGCGAGCAGCGCCACGCGGGTGAGGGTGCCGGCCAGCGACAGCCATCGAGCCGCGCCGCCAAGGCCGATCCACGACCAGTTCACCGGCGGCCAAGACCATTCGGGGAAGCCGCGTGCCATGCCGTGATGCAACTGCCCGGTGTGACGCGACCCTGCGGCCATCGTCACCGTACCCCCAATGACGCTGATGTCTCCGCGCACCTCCGCCGTGGGCGCCAGTTCCAGATCGCCGCCGACCACGACCACCTCATCCCGCACGCGTCCCTCGATGCGCACGGAACCGCCCAGGGCGACGACGGCCTCGGTGACATCTTCGTCTTCGGCGACCGTGATGGACTTGCCGAGCGCCAGCCGGGCGCCGGTGCGCCGGTACACACGCTCGGCCTCGGAGGGCGAAGGCCGATCGAACACGGGCGGCGGCGCCGGCGGGACTGGCGGTACGGCGACTGCGGCCGGGGCCGGGGGCACGGGTGAAGGCACAGGCCCAGCGGGCGGCGGAGCGAACATGCGCCGCAGCGCGGCGTTGTCCAGGTACGAGAGGCGAAGCACGAGGGCCGCATCGGCGCCGAGCCGGCGCCGCAGTTCCACACCAGACAGTGGCACGCCGCTCGCCATCACAACGCCATTGTCGATCTCGACGCGGCGCTCGGTGCTGGCACCCGACAGCGCCACGCCCTGCGCCAAGGGCACCACGTCGAATCGCGCCGTGACCTGCCGCCGGAGCTCTGCCTCGGGTCCCGACAGGTCAGTGAGCTGCGCTGCGCCGACCGCGGGCCACACGGCCGCCGTGAGCGCCAGCACCATCACCACAGTTCGCCAGGTCGCACGCGACGGAGTCTCCACGCGGCACCCTCCATGACGAACGACCACGCGTCCGTCTTCGCTACGTACGGACGAGGCGCAGCTCCACGAAGTTCCCATCCACGAGGTGCCACGCCCGCAGCTGGGGTCGGGGCACGAGGCCGGCGATCACAAACACGAACCCGGGGAACGCGGTGGCCGTGTCGGTCGACGACGGCTCCGCCTCGCCCCGTGGGTGCGAGTGGTAGGCGCCGATCACCTCGAGGCCGTCACGCCTCGCCTGCCGGATCGCGGCGAAGTGCTGCGC
>JANORI010000223.1:0-2342 GCA_031415235.1 Acidobacteriota bacterium
CGCACGTGGGCCAAGGTGCAGGCCATCGACCCGGTGGCCTCGCATGGCTCGTGGATGGAAAACTTCCCGTGGACGCGCCTGCCGGGGATCACCGTGCCCAGCATGCAGCGGCCCATGGTGGACATGGCGCGCGTTCGCGCGCTCGATCCGGTCGCGTTGCGGCAGTATCTCGGCGACGGGAACTTCGGCGGGCTCTACCAGCGCCCCGACGCCGACATGCTCGCGTTGTGGCAGGTCGCGGTGGACGAGACGCGCGAGCTGCTCGCGGGCACCTGGGGCGACCCGTCTTGAGCGCACGGCCGGCCATGCGGACGCTCATCTGGGGCGCGGGGGCCATTGGCGGCACGCTAGGCGCGTATCTGGCGCGCGCCGGTGCCGATGTCACGCTGGTGGACAACGTGACCGATCATGTGGACGCCGTGAGGCGCGACGGCTTGCGCATTTCGGGCCCGATCGACGAGTTCACGGTGCGCGTGCCGGCGTTCACGCCACAGACGGTCGACGGCACGTGGGATGCGATCGTGCTAGCCACCAAGGCGCACCACACCGAGGCGGCCGTCAACGCCCTCGTCCCGCACCTTGGCGCGACTGGCTACGTGGTGTCGGCGCAGAACGGCCTGAACGAACTGGCGATCGCCGCGGTCGTGGGCGCGGCGCGCACGGTCGGCGCGTTCGTCAATTTTGGCGCCGACTATCTCGAGCCCGGGGTCATTCACTACGGCGGCCACGGCGCGGTGGTCGTCGGCGAGATCGCCGGCCAGGTCACCCCGCGCGTGAGGGCCATCCGCGAGGCCTGGAGCCAGTTCGAGCCGCGCGCCATCGTCACGCCGAACATCTGGGGCTATCTCTGGGGCAAAGAGGCGTACGGCGCGATGCTGTTTGCCACCGCGCTCACCAACGCCTCGATTGCCGACGCCCTGGCCATGCCGGAGTATCAGCCGCTCTACGTGGCCCTCGCGAGAGAGATCCTCGCCGTGGCGGCGGCGCGGGGCGTTCGGACGGAAGCCTTCGATGGCTTCGACCCCTCCACGTATCTTGTGACGGCGCCGGCTGGCGCGGCCGCGCGATCCCTCGAGGCGCTGGTGGCCCACAATCGCCGCTCGGCCAAGTCGCACAGCGGCATCTGGCGCGACCTGGCGGTGCGCAAGCGCCCCACCGAAGTGGACGCGCAGCTGGGCATCGTGGTCACGCTGGGTGCCGAGGCGGGGGTGGCCACGCCGCTGACGGCCCGGCTCGTCGCGCTCATCCACGAAATCGAACGAGGCGAGCGGGCGCAGTCGTTCGAGGCGCTCGACGCTCTGGCCGCCCTTGTTCCCGCCACGGATCGCCCATGACTTTCGAC
The DNA here is from genome assembly GCA_031415235.1 of Acidobacteriota bacterium. GTDB lineage: Bacteria > Acidobacteriota > Vicinamibacteria > Vicinamibacterales > UBA2999 > CADEFD01. Next base: position 1,343 of record JANORI010000223.1, read on the forward strand.
TTTTCCGGTAAGACCGCTCTTGTGACCGGTGCCGCGCACGGCTTCGGCCGCGCCATCAGCGTGGCGTTGGCGTCGCGTGGCGCACAGGTGTGGGCGTGCGACGTGCTCGCCGACGAGCTGAGCGACACCGTGGCGCACTGTCGCGACGCGCCTGGCACCTGTCACGCGGCCGTCGTGGACGTGCGCGATCGCACGGCGGTCGAGGCCTGTGTGGCGACGGCGTGCGCATCGACGGGCCGGGTCGACATACTGGTGAACAACGCCGGTGGCGTGCTGGGCCAAGTGGGCCGTCCACTGGAGCTGGTCACGCCCGAGGACTGGCGCGCCATCTTCGATGTGAACGTGACCGGCGCGTTCTACTGTGCCCAGGCCGTGGCGCCGGGCATGAAGGCCGCGCGCGGCGGGCGGATCGTGAACATCTCGAGCGGCGCCGGCCTCGGCATCAGCTTGACGGGCATCCAGGCGTACGCCTCGGCCAAGGCCGCGCAGATCGGACTCACGCGCCAGCTCGCCCACGAACTGGGCCCGTGGGGCATCACCGTCAACAACATCGCCCCCGGATTCGTACGCTCCAACCCTATGACCGAGCGGCAGTGGGAGTCGTACGGCGAAGAGGGTCAACGCGCGCTCGTCGACCGCATCGCTCTGAAGCGGCTGGGGGCGCCGGAGGACATCGCGCACGGGGTGTTGTTCTTTGCCTCGGACTACGCCGGCTGGATCACGGGTCAGGTCATCTCGATCGACGGGGGCAAGTGATGGCCGACACACGCGTGCTGGAGCACCTGCAGCAGAACCACGACCGCATCCTCGCCCGGCTGGTGGCGTTTGCCTCGATTCCGAGCGTCAGCACCGATCCGGCCCATGCTGGCGACATCGAGCGCGCGGCCCAGTGGGTGGCCACTGATGTGGCCGCGGCTGGGCCGTTCGCCGTGCGCGTCATGCCCACCGGTGGTCATCCAGTCGTGTATGCCGAGTGGCTCGGCGCGCCGGGCGCGCGCAC
>JANORI010000224.1:0-2134 GCA_031415235.1 Acidobacteriota bacterium
CAACCCGGGGAACGCCTGGCCCTGATTGGCCGCAACGGCAGCGGCAAGTCCACGCTGATGCAGATCGTGAGCGGCGAACTGCCGCCCGACAAGGGCGTGGTGTGGCGCGACACCGGCGTGCAGGCGGCGCGGCTGGTGCAGGACGTGCCGCTCGACACCCACGACACCGTGTTCGACGTGGTGGCCCAGGGCCTCGGCGACCTGGCGGCGCTCGTGGCGGCGTATCACCACGCGTCGTCGGAAGTCGCACACGGCAGTCTCGAGGCCCTCGACGAGATGGGCCGGCTGCAGCACGAACTCGAGGAGCGCGACGGCTGGACGCTCGAACAGCGCGTGGAAACAGTGCTGACGCGGCTCGATCTGCCGGCCGATGCCCCGGTCGATACGCTCTCGGGCGGGTGGCGGCGCCGCGTGCTGCTAGCGCGCGCGCTCGTGGCCGCGCCTGATGTGCTGCTGCTCGACGAGCCCACCAACCATCTCGACATCGAGGCCATCGAGTGGCTCGAAGGGTTTCTGCGCGACTACGCCGGCGCCGTGCTCTTCATCACGCACGACCGGGCGTTTCTGGAACGCCTCGCCACCCGCGTGCTCGAACTCGACCGCGGCCACCTCACGTCGTGGCCGGGCGACTACCAGACCTTCCTGCAGAAGAAGGAAGAGTGGCTCGCCAACGAGGACCTCGCCAACGAGAAGTTCGACAAGCGCCTGGCCGAGGAAGAAGTGTGGCTGCGGCGCGGCGTGAAGGCCCGGCGCACGCGGGACGAAGGCCGCGTGAAGCGTCTGATGGAGATGCGTGCCGAGCGCGCGGCCCGTCGCAACCAGGCGGGCAGCGTGAAGATGTCGGTCGAACAGGCCGAGTCGTCAGGCAAGCTCGTGTTCGAGGCGGACGGCATCAGCAAGGCGTTCGGCGAGCGCGTGGTGGTGCGCGACTTCTCGACGCGCGTGATGCGGGGCGATCGCATCGGCCTGATTGGCCCAAACGGCGCCGGCAAGACCACGCTGCTGCGCATGCTGCTCGGCGACACGCCGCCCGACAGCGGCACGATTCGTCACGGCGCCAACGTGCAGGTGGCCTACTACGACCAGCAGCGCGAGCAGCTCGACCCCGAGCGTACGGTGGTCGATACCGTGGGCGACGGCAACGACCGCATCACCGTGGCCGGACGCAGCCGCCACGTGCACGGCTATCTTGAAGACTTTCTGTTCGCGCCCGACCGCGCCAGGTCACCGGTGAAGGCGCTCTCGGGCGGCGAACGCAACCGCCTGCTGCTGGCACGACTCTTCACGCGTCCCGGCAACGTGCTGGTGCTCGATGAACCGACCAACGACCTCGACCTCGAGACGCTGGAACTGCTCGAAGCGCAGCTCGTGGACTGGCCCGGCACGCTGCTGCTCGTCAGCCACGACCGGCGGTTCCTCGACAACGTGGTCACGAGCACGATTGCCTTCGAAGGCGATGGCCAAGTGGCCGAATACGTCGGCGGCTACGAGGATTGGCTGCGTCAGCGCCCCGCGCCAGGAACGAGCACGGCCTCCACGCCGGCAGACGCCGGCACGCGCCTTTCAACGCCGCCCTCCCCTGCCAAGGCGTCGGCCGCAGTAACGAGGACAGCGGCGGCGCCGGCCGTGGCTCCGGCCACGATGGTCGCTTCGCGGAGAGCGACCAACAAAGAAAAACGCGAGCGCGAGGCACTGCCCAAGCGCATCGAGGCGCTCGAAGCCGAACACCGCACGCTGGAGGCCGCGGTCGCGGCTCCCGACTTCTACAAGAAGCCCGCCGCCGACATCGCCGCGGCCATGGCCAGGCTCGAGGTCATTCCGGCCGAGCTGCTGAGCGCCTACGCGCGCTGGGACGAGCTCGAGGGATTGCGGTAGGCTGTTCGGTATCGGCATGCCGTCCCGCTCGATGCTTCCCGTCTCACGCCGGAACGCTGCCATGTGGCCCCTGCGGCCCGTGCTCGCCTCGGTGCTCACGCTGGCGCTGCTGCTGGGTATGCCCGCTGCCCTCTTCGCGCACGGCGTGTCGGCCGCCGACCGCGCCTTCATGGAACAAGGCGGACTGATGGCGTTCCTGTATCTGGGCGCCAAGCACATGGTGACCGGCTACGACCATCTGCTCTTCCTGTTCGGCGTG
>JANORI010000225.1:0-4950 GCA_031415235.1 Acidobacteriota bacterium
CACCTTCTGTGGCAAGACCGCGGCAGCGAGGCGCCGCGGCTTACGGCATCGCGTTATGCCGTCAGAATCCCACACGACGATCCACACGCGACGATCCTGTTGACAAAACGGCCATCTGCGCCCATCGTCGATATTGAGGCCGGCGAGGTGGCCGGACCATGGCTCGACCGATCGCAGTGAAGGCGCTCCCGAACTTCAGGATTTGGCTCCGATACGATGACGGCACCGACGGGGAGACCGACCTCTCCGACTTGGCGGGGCGCGGAGTATTCCAGGCATGGGATGACGTGTCATTTTTCAACGCGGTTCGACTGAGTTCGCATGGCGCGGTCGAATGGGGATCAGACATCGACATCTGTCCTGACGCTATGTATTTGCGACTGACCGGTAAATCACCGGAGGAGATCTTCCCCAATCTCCGGTCGGTCCACGCGGATGCCTGAGATCTGCCGGGCGGAACCCCTGGGTCGGCTCGATCCACTGACGTAGCATCGGCCAGCGACGGGCCTTGCCAATCAGGACGCACGTGGCTACACTGTAGTCACATGATGGCTACGACGCGAATCGTGCGGATTGGCAATTCTCGCGGCATCCGGGTGCCAAAGCTCCTGCTCGATCGGGCCGATTTGCCGGACGACGTCGAGTTGCGGGCGGAACCCGGCCGCCTCGTTGTCAGCGCCGCCCGGCGGCCACGCGCCGGCTGGGCCGACGCTGCCAGAACGATGCGCGAACGAGGCGACGATGGCCTCCTGGATTCGCCCACGTCCACGCGATTCGACCAGGCGAACTGGACGTGGTGATGACGCGCGGTGACGTTCATCTCGTCCGACTGGATCCTACCCTCGGGAGCGAAATCAAGAAGACGCGACCCTGTGTCGTGGTCTCTCCCGACGAACTCAATGCCAGCCTTCGCACAGCCGTGGTCGCGCCGATGACCACCGGCGGCAGAGCCTATCCGTGGCGGATCCGATGTCGTTTTCAGAACCGGGCAGGATACGTCGTGCTCGACCAGCTGCGCACGGTCGACCAGGAGCGCCTGGTCAAGCGCCTCGGCAGCATCTCAGCTGAGACATTGACCAACGTCCTGGGTGGACTGCAGGAGATGTTCGCGGACTAGCGACGCGGGCCCATCTTCGCTCGTGACAGGATGGCGACTTCGACGTATCTGTAGCACCGCGCGCAGGGTCTTCGGCGACGGCATCCACTCGCCCTGTTGCAACTGCCCCCACGGGATGTAGCCCCATTCCATGCTGTGCGGGAAGGCGCTGAAGTCGCCCCGGAAGGGCATGAGCCCCTTCAGTGGATTGCCACAGTCAGGGTGCGGCGCATGGCTGGAACGTTATGCAATTCCGGGCGATTGGTGCCAGTGGCGGTAACCGCGCCCCCAGGCCTCGGCATCAAGCCCTCGTGAACGCCGTGCGCCCGGCTATCATTGTGGGCAGCATGCCACCTGGCGCCGTCGCGACACCCCTTCACTCCACCGAACGCGCCCCGTGGTTCTCGCTGCAGCGGTGGGCGCACGTGCGCGACGTGCTGCGGGAACTGATCGCGCGCGATGTGAAGCTGCGCTACCGCGGCTCGTACTTCGGCATGGCGTGGACGCTGCTGAACCCGATCACCGAGCTGGCGGTGCTGTACTTCATCTTCGGGTCGGTGCTGCCGCTGAGCATCCCCAACTACGCGGCCTTTCTCTTCACCGGCCTGCTCGTCTACACGTGGTTCCAGTCGTCGCTCTTCTCGGCGACGGTGGCCGTCGTGAGCAACCGCGATCTGATTCGCCGGCCCAACGTGCCACTGGCCGTGCTGCCCATCATCAGCGTGGCGAGCACGCTGCTGCACTTCCTGCTCTCGCTGCCGGTGCTGTTCGCGCTGCTGCTGGTAACGGGTGTGCCGATTACGGCGGCTGCGCTCACGCTGCCCCTGCTCATCGGCGTGCAGTTCGTCTTCATCCTGGCGCTGGCGTATCCGCTCGCCGCGCTGCACGTGTGGTTTCGCGACACTCAGTACTTCCTGAAGGTCGCCCTGCAGCTGCTCTTCTTCCTCACGCCCGTGTTCTACGAGTCGAAGACGATTCCGGAGCAGTTCCGTTACCTGTATGCCATCAACCCGATGGTGGGCATCGTCGATGGCTACCGCGACGTGCTGGTGCGCGGTGTGGTGCCGCCCTGGCAGACCTGGCTGACCCTGCTGGCCGTCTCGACCGGGTTGCTGCTCGTCAGCCTGGCGGGCTTCCGGCGCGCGAGCCGCCACTTCGCGGACGAACTGTAATGAACGCCGCCATCGACGTGTCGAACGTGAGCAAGTCGTTCCGGCGCTACCGCCCGGATCGCCCCATGATGCTGCAGGAGGTGCTGGCTCGCGGCTTCCGGGGGCTGCGGACCACAGAGCAGTTCTGGGCGCTGCGCGACGTGAGCTTTTCGGTGCCCCGCGGGCGTGCCGTGGGCATCATCGGCACCAACGGGTCGGGCAAGTCCACGCTGTTGCGGCTCGTAGGCGGCATTGGCAGCGTGGATTCGGGGCGCGTGCGCGTGAACGGCCGCGTGGGCGCACTGCTCGACCTCGGGTCGGGCCTGCACGGCGACCTGACGGGTCGTGAGAATGTCATCGTCGCAGGCGTGCTGAACGGCTTGTCGAGGCGCGAGGTGCTGCGTCGCTTCGATGCGATTGTGGCCTTTTCGGAGATCGAGAAGTTCATCGACAACCCGATGCGCACCTACAGCAGCGGCATGCAGATGCGCCTGGCGTTTGCCATCAACGTGCATACGAATCCCGACGTGCTGCTCATCGACGAAGTGCTGGCCGTGGGCGATGCCGCCTTTCAGCGCAAGTGCCTGGCCCGCATCCAGGAGTTCAAGGCCAACGGGTGCTCGATCCTGCTGGTGTCGCACGGCCTGGCCGTCGTGCAGCGGCTGTGCGATGAAGTGCTGTGGATGAACAACGGCCGATTGATGGCGCACGGTCCCGTCAACCAGGTGGTGCGGCAATACGAAGCGCACGTCGGCTACACCATGGAGCCCGAGCTCGTCGCAGAAGGAGCTGCCGCGGCGCCGGTGACGGTGAACGCACCGGCCACGCCTGCGCCGGCGGCGGCAGCCGTCGCACCGGGCGTACCGGCGCTTCCTGACGACGGCGGTACACCCGCCGAGGGCATGCGGATCGTTGCCGTGGGGCTGCTGGATGGCACGGGGCACGCTCTGGAGGAGTTTCGTTCGGGCCAGCCGCTGCAAGTCGCGATCGACTTCGAGACCACTGGTGCCGCGTCGCCGCCACGATTCCGCGTCAGGGTGGTGCGGGAGGACGGGCTGGTGTGCTGTGACCTGGCGACCGACGGCATCGACATGTCCCGCCTGCCTTCGACAGGGCGTGGGCGGATGGTGCTGATGCTTGACCGGCTCGACCTGAACTCCGGGCGCTACGGTGTCGATATCGTGCCGTATCCGGAGGCCGCGCCACACGACGGCGGCGCGCAGGCGCCGGGTTGCCCGTTGACGGTGATCGGCGACAGCGTGCGAGAGGCCGTGCTGGCGGTGCCCCACCGGTGGGAATTCGACGCCGGCGCCTGGGATGCCGGCCTTGCTGGCCGCGAGCCGACGCCGTAGCGGCACCCTGCGGCGAACGAGGGGGCGCCGGGCACTGACCGACGACGTCTCCGGCGTTCACCTCCGACGCACGACGATCCGCGCCCCGACCGCTGCCAGGCTCTCGCGGCGCATGGACCGATACGGCTCTACGAATTGGGCCCGCTCGTCATCGGACAGCGCCACCGTGTAGGGGCCCGCGGTGTGCACCGCTTCCACAGCGAAGCCGTGCCGCTCGAACAGCTGGCAGAACTCATCGCACCGAATGCGGTTGCTCCCGTAGACGAGCGGCTCGTGTGAGTCGATCTTCAGGAACTCGAACGGACTCGTGACCTGCCCGGCGTAGATCCGGTGATCCGAGAAATCGATGACGTGGTTCCCGACGCCGCCACGTTTCGTGATCCGGCGAAGCGATTCGAGCGCGTCGTCCACGCGGTCGACATGTTCGAACACCGACACCGAGAACACGGCGTCGGCCTCTTCGTCTCCGAGGGAGAGGTCGTAGACCGACTCGACTCGGTGCATCAGGCGACCTGATGCGAGTCCTGCCGGATCGCCGGCGGCGAGCAGGGGCAGCTGGAAGCCCCGCAGGTTCTTCAGCACGGCTTCAGGCGCGATGGTCTCGGTGCCCAGCACGCGCCTCGCGTCGAGCAGGAGCCAGCTGGCGGCAGTGGCCAGGGCCCGTACCGCGACCGCGGTGTCCTGGACCTGCTCGAGGTCGATCGGATACGCCCGCTCGGCGCCCAGCGCCAGCATCACGAACGAGAAGCCGAACGGATTCAACGAGCCGCACCCCAGGTCGACGATCGTGGCGCCAGTGAGATCCGCAGGTTTCATCCGGCCCAGAATGGGCCGCAACAGATCCGCATACCGGCTTGCGGCGAACCGGTTCTCGTGCACATCGAGCGCCGCGGCGAGCGATTCGTTGAGCTGCTGTCCGAGGACGGCCTGTTCGTTGGTCTGATACCGCTGCCCCGACGCCAGGCGCGCGAGCAGCTCCGTCGACAGATCGACCAGTGGCACCCTGCCGAGATCGTCGCGCAGCAGAGGGCGGACGAGGCGGTGCAGCGCACCAGGAGATGCCATCGGGAGGTCACGTGAACTCATGACACGAGTGTAAGATAGAAAGGCGGATCGATATTCATGCCTCGAGCCGAGCGAGATCCAATCAGCGATCGGTGATGTCTTCCAAGGCATTGGTCTTCTGCGCGCTGGCCCTCGCGACAGGTCTCGTGTCGGCCTGCACGGGCGACGAGGATCCCCTCGCCGTCAAGGCCGCCGCCGTACAGGCGGGCGACGAGTTGATGGGGGCCAAGCAGTACGCCCCGGCCGCGGCGGCCTACCGACGGGCCGTCGATGCCGACCCCAACGA
>JANORI010000226.1:0-10641 GCA_031415235.1 Acidobacteriota bacterium
ATGGCCGCCGCCGGGGTCATCGCCACGCTGCTGCCGGCCGCGGCCTTCTTCCTGAAGCTCGGCTGCTATGCGCCGGCGCGCATGCTGGTGCAGCACGGTGTGCCGGTGGCGCTCGCCACGGACGTGAATCCCGACGGGGGCTTCTCACCGTCGATGCCCTTCGTGATCGCGCTGGCGGTCTTTGGCATGGGCCTCACCCTCGAGGAAGCGCTGGTGGCCGCCACGGCCAACGGCGCGGCGGCGCTCGCCCGCCAGGGCGACGTCGGCAGTCTCGAAATGGGCAAGCTGATGGACGCGGTCGTCATCGAGGGCACGCTGGCCGATCTGGTGCGCGTCGGCGTCCCGGTCGTGACGGCGGTCGTGAAGCGCGGCATCGTCGTGCACGGACGTGCCGGCTGGATGCCCTCGTGAACCCGCTCGTGTCCCTGACGGTGCGCGAGGTCATCGACCGCGTGGCCGCACCCCTGCCGACGCCTGGCGGCGGCGCCGTGGCGGCCATCAGCGGGGCGTTCGGCACGGCGCTGACCGAGATGGTGGCGTCACTGCCCCGCACGCGTCGGAATGCGCCAGAGGAGCGCGTGACGCTCGACCAGGTGCGGCCGGCACTCTCGGTCAGCCGCGCGCGACTCGAGACACTGGCAGACCTCGATTCAAAGGCGTTTGACCGGCTGCTGCGGAGCAGCCGCTTGCCCCGGAGCACCGCAGCCGAGCAGGCGGCCCGCCGCGACGCCGTCGCCGAGGCCACCAGGGACGCCACGCGCGTGCCACTCGAGACGGCGCGCGTGTGTGCCGACGTGCTGGCGCTGGCCGCGACGGTGGCCGACGCCGGCAACCGCGCGGCCATGAGCGATCTGCTCGTGGGGATCGGCATCGTGAGGGCGGCGGCCGAGGGCGCGGCGGCCAATGTGCGCGCCAACCTCGAGACGCTCGACGACCCGGCGTTTGCCCGCAGCTCGACCGAGCAACTCGTGGCGACGCTTGATGATGCGACGCACTCGGCCCAGCGGGCCATCGTCGCCCTTCAGGGCTGAGGCGGGCGCGGCCCGGACACGGGCGGCGGTCAGTAGGGCACGCGACGGACGTCGAGGTTGATCTCGTGCGTCCACTTGTAGACGTAGGCGCCAGGCACGAGATTCACGTCATCGACGTAGCTGCCCTTCACGCGGGCCTGTGTCGCCTGGAATGCGACGCTCACGGTCTCGACGTCGATTGGCACCTGATGTTCCCGGGCCAGAGCCAGCACGCGCGCCTTGAGTTGTTCCGGCGTCTCCCTGCCGCTGAAGAGCGTGGCCTGTTGAACGGAATCCTGGAACTGATAGAAATTCCATGACGATCGCCCCGCCTGCACGCAGGCGTTCAGCAAGAGCGCCGTGAAGATCAGCTTGATGATCGTGGACATACCGGCCCTCGGGGGGAGGTCCTGCCCCGAGTGTAGCAGGACGTCAGGGGAACTAGTGAATCTGGTGCAGCAGGCGCGACCAGCGCGTGCCGCCAAGAATGGCGCCCACGCCAGAGGCGCTCGGCGCGTCGCCGAACGACCAGTAGATCATCAGTGCCCGCCCCTTCACGTAGTGGCCCGGCATGAAGCCCCAATAGCGGCTGTCCTGGGAGTTGTCGCGGTTGTCGCCCATCGCGAAGTAGTGTCCGGCCGGCACCGTCACCGGCCCATACCGCTCACGCGGGTCGCCCTCGTTCACCGGCGAGGCTGGGTCGTGAGGCAGCAGGAAGTGGGCAAACGGCTGGGCGATGGCGGTACCGTCGATGAGCACCTGGGTGCCGCGCACTTCGATGGTCTCGCCGGGCAGACCGATGATGCGCTTGATGAAATCGCGCTCCGGGTCTTCCGGGAACTTGAAGACCACGACGTCGCCGCGCACGACGGGGCGCACCGGCAGCAACAGCCGCTCGAGCCCCGACGCGGTCGACGCGAACACGAACTTGTTCACGAGCAGGTGATCGCCGACGAGCAGGTTCGGCTCCATCGAGCCCGTGGGAATCTTGAACGCCTGCACGACGAAGGTGCGGATGAAGAGCGCCAGGATCACGGCCACGACGATCGATTCGAAGTACTCGCGCACGGTGGACTTCTGAAAGGCAACGGCGGTCACAGCTAGTCTCCGGTCAGCTTCAGCACGGCCAGAAACGCTTCCTGTGGGATGTCGACCGTGCCCACCCGCTTCATCCGTTTCTTGCCTTCCTTCTGTTTCTCGAGCAATTTCCGCTTGCGCGAGATATCGCCGCCGTAGCACTTGGCCAGCACGTTCTTGCGAATGGCCTTGACCGACTCGCGCGCGATGATGCGGGCGCCGATGGCGGCTTGGATGGCCACTTCGAACATCTGCCGTGGGATGAGCTCGCGCATCTTCGCGACCAGCTGCTTGCCGCGGTCGTAGGCGCGGTCGCGATGCACGATCATCGAGAGCGCATCCACCGACTCGCCGTTCACCAGGATGTCGAGTTTCACGAGCGGCGACGCCCAGTAGCCGGTGACGTGATAGTCGAGCGAGGCGTAGCCGCGCGAGATGGTCTTCAGCCGATCGTAGAAGTCGAGCACGACTTCGTTGAACGGCATCTCGTAGGTAATGAGCACACGGTTCGACGCTTTGTACTCGAGCGCCCTCTGCACGCCGCGCTTGTCCTGGCAGAGCTGCAGGATGCTGCCGACGTGCTCGCTGGGCGTCAGGATCATCGCGGTGATGACCGGTTCCTCCAGCACCTGGATCGTGCCGGCATCGGGCAGCTTGGCGGGGCTGTCGATTTCGCGGACCGCGCCGTCGGTCGTGGTCACGCGGTACAGCACGCCCGGCGCCGTCGTAATCAGGTCCATGTCGAACTCGCGCTCGAGGCGCTCCTGCACGATCTCCATGTGCAACAGTCCGAGGAACCCGCACCGGAAGCCGAAGCCGAGTGCCATCGATGTCTCGGGCTCGAAGAAGAACGCCGAGTCGTTGAGCCGGAGCTTCTCGAGCGCCTCGCGCAGCTCGCCGTAGGCGTGGCTCTCAACCGGATAGAGCCCCGCAAACACCATCGGCTTCAGCGGCTTGAAGCCGGGAAACGGGTCGGCCGTGGGCCGTGCCGCTTCGGTGACGGTGTCGCCGATCTGCGCATCGGCAATCCGCTTGATGCCGCAGTTGATGAAGCCAACTTCGCCGACGCCGATCTCGGCCATTTCGAGCGGCTTGGGCGTGAACACGCCGAGTTGCTCGACCTCGTAGTCCTGGGCGGTGGCCATGAAGCGCACCTTCATGCCGGGCTTCAGCGTGCCGTCGAGCACCCGGACGACCACGATCACGCCGCGATACGAGTCGTACCAGGAGTCGAAGATGAGCGCCTTGAGCGCCGCCTGGGCATCGCCCACCGGCGGAGGCACGCGCGCCACGACGGCTTCGAGGATCTCAACGACACCCAGGCCCTCCTTGGCACTCGCCAGGATGGCGCCGTCGCCGTCGAGGCCGATGATCTCTTCGATCTGGCGGCGCGCCTCTTCGGGCTCGGCACTCGGCAGGTCGATCTTGTTGATGACCGGGATGACCTCGAGGCCGCCGTCCACCGCCAGGTAGGCGTTGGCCAGCGTCTGGGCCTCGACGCCCTGTGACGCGTCGACCAGCAGCAGCGCGCCCTCGCACGCCGCCAGCGAGCGGGTCACTTCGTAGCCGAAGTCGACGTGCCCGGGGGTGTCGATGAGGTTGAGGATGTAGGTTTCGCCATCCCTGGCCTGGTAGTTCAGGCGGACGGGATGGGCCTTGATCGTGATCCCGCGCTCGCGCTCGAGGTCCATGCTGTCGAGCACCTGCGCTTCCATCTCGCGGGCCTGCAGGGCGCCCGTATGCTCGAGAAAGCGATCGGCCAGGGTGGATTTCCCGTGGTCGATGTGGGCGACGATGGCGAAGTTACGGACGCGGCTCTGCTTCAGCACGACAGCTCAATGAACCATCCATTATCAGCCGAAACGGGCCCAGAGCACCATCAGGGCGAACGCAAAGGGCACGACGGCCACCGTGATGCCGGCCCCCAGGGCATCCTCAGCCGGCCTCCGCAATCCAGTCGCCGACGAGGCCGCCCCCTCCTGCCGCTGCCGGGCCGATTGCCTCGCCCGCCAACCGAGCGTGACGGCCGCAACCGACATCGCCAGCGGAATGACGACCATCGCCATGAAGGCCACGGCGGGTATGCCGCGAAACAGTTCGTGCACTGGCAGCCTCTTGGTGTGGACCGCACCGACGGGTGACGTCCGTCAGCGCACGCGGAGATCTGGAATCTCGCGCAGAATCAGGGTCTTGCGAGCTGAGACCATTCGCTGCACGTGATCGGTTGCCGGGTTGCGGGCACGGGCGGCGCTGTAGGCCTGCCACGCGGCCAGGTCGCGCACCGCGTACGTGCGCAAGTAGTCCCAGCCGTCGGACACGAGAAAGCGCGCCGTCTCGGAGCGCACGACGATGTCGCGCATCTCGGTTTGCTGCTCCCAGGGATGTACCGTGGCCAGCATCTCGCGCTCGAAGAATCCCGCGGAGCCGGGCGCAAGTCGCAAGAACTCGAAGACCTCGAGCCGGCCATCGGGCGTCGCGGGAATGACGGGAGCAGAGATGACCTCCACGAACTGGTCGTGATGGCCGAGGCTGAGGTCCGAGACCTGACGATACAGCTCGAAGACCGGCGGATGGTCGGGCCACGGCCTACGCAGGTCGCGATTGGCGCGGTCCATCGCGGCCAGGTCGGCGTAGTGCGTCACGACCATCAGGTCGAGCGGCTCGGGGCTCTCGACTTCGCTGAACGCCCGCACGTGACGCATCGGCTCGACCTCGCGGTAGATCGGCGCCAGGTGCACACGGTAGAGGTCGAGCGCCGCGCGCGACTGCCCCGGCAGGAACTTGAACGTGACGAGCTGTCGCACCTCGCGCGACTCGACCTGCGGCTGCGCTGACAGCGCCGCGGCACAACACGCCGCCAGACCCACCGCGGCGACGACATGGAGCGCGCGGCCCATCATCGCTGGTCGAGCGGCACCCACGCCTGCGGATACGCCGGACCGGTGTACTCCGCGCGGGGGCGAATCAAGCGGTTGTTGGCCAGCTGCTCGAGCACGTGCGCCGACCAGCCCGAGATGCGGCTCACCGCAAAAATCGGCGTGTAGAGATCGATGGCGATGCCCATGGTGTAGTAGGTCGAGGCCGAGTAGAAGTCCACGTTGGGATTGAGCTTCTTCTCGCTCTTTACGATGCGCTCGATGCGCTCCGACATCCCGAACCACTTCAGATTGCCGGCGCGCGCGCCCAGCTCGCGCGACATCCGCCGCAGGTGCGAGGCCCGCGGATCTTCGGTGGTGTAGACGCGGTGGCCGAAGCCCGAAATCTTCTCCTTGCGTGCGAGCTTCCCGCGCACGAAGGCGTCAATGCGCTCGGGGGGCGCGTCCTCGCCGATCTCGAGCAGCATCTTCATCACTTCGGCGTTGGCACCGCCGTGCAGCGGCCCTTTCAGGGTGCCAATGCCCGCGACCACCGCCGAGTGGATGTCGGTCAAGGTGGCGGCAGCGACGCGCGCGGCAAAGGTGGACGCGTTCAGCTCGTGATCGGCGTGCAGCACGAGCGCCACGTCCATGGCGCGGACCGCCACCGGGTCGGGTCGTTCGCCCTGCAGCATGTAGAGGAAGTTGGCGGCGTGGCCAAGCGCGGGGTCGGGCGCCACCGGCCCACCGCCAGCCTGCATCCGTCCCCAGGTGGCGACCAGGCTGGCCATCTGCCCGGTGAGGCGGACGGCCTTACGGTACGACGCCCGCGGCGACTGGTCGTGCGCATCGGGGTCGTAGTGCGCCAGCGCCGAGGTGAGCGTGCGCAGGGCGTCCATCCCGTCGCCCGGGGGCAACATCTTCATGAAACGCACGACCTGCTCTGGCAGCGGCCGCGCGGCGGCCAACTGCGACTGCAGGTCGCCCAGTTCGGCCCTGAGCGGCAGATGACCGTGCCACAGCAGGTGGCACACCTCCTCGAAGGTGGCGTGCCGCGCCAGGTCGTGGATGTCGTAGCCCCGGTACGAGAGCACGCCCCGGTCGCCGTCGATGAAGCAGATGCTCGAGTCGGTGGCGACGATGTCTTCCAGTCCCGCTTTCGCCTTCACGTCCATGGAAGAATCTTACAGGGACTGGGGGCTGGGGCGTGCAAGGACAGGGACTGGAGGCAGTCCCCAGTCCCCGTCCCTGAGTGGTATCCTCGCCGACGGCCGGGAGGAACGACATGCGACAGACAGGTCTTTTGATGATGCTCGTAGCGGTGGTGCTCACGTTGGGCTGGCGCGGCGGCGCCACGGTGCCCGCGCTCTTTGCCCAGGCGCCGGCCGCGACGGCGCCACGCAATCCCACCAGGGCCGAGGTGGTGCAGATGATGAAAGACATCTCGAACTGGGGCCGCTGGGGCGCGGCCGACGAGATCGGCACCTTCAACCTGATTACGCCAGCCAAGCGGAAGGAAGCGGCGGCGCTCGTACGCGAGGGCCTGTCGGTGTCGCTGGCGCACACGCTCGACAAGGAGGTGCTGGCTGACAACCCGACGCCCTTCAAGATCGAGTTCCTGATGGGCCCCGACGGCAAGATGCGATCGGGCGCAGCCATGGACGTGATCTCGTCCACCTACCACGCGACGACTACCACGCACATGGATTCGCTCTGCCACTACATCTTCGAAGGCAAGACCTACAACGGGTGGGAGGTCGAGAAGTACCACCAGGCGACGCCGACCAGGGAAGGCTTCGGCGAAGGCCCTGGCTGCATGAAGAACAGCATTCTCGGCTTCAAGAACGGCCTTGTCACGCGCGGCGTGCTGGTCGACATCCCCCTGATGCGCGGCGTGAAGTATCTCGAGCCCGGCATGCCCATCTACGCCTCCGACCTCGAAGCGTGGGAGAAGTTCTCGGGCGTGCGGATCGGCAGCGGCGACGCGCTGTTCCTGCGCACAGGGCGCTTCGCCAGGCGCGCGGAAAAGGGACCGTGGCCGGCCGCCCGCGAAGCCGCCGGGTTCCATGTGTCGGTGATGCCGTGGTTCAAGGCGCGCGACGTGGCGCTCATCAGCAGCGACGCCGTGCAGGACGTGCAGCCGTCGAACATCGAGGGCTTCCCCCGCCCGATCCACATGCTGTCGATCAACACGCTCGGCATGCCGATGATCGACGTCGCCGACCTCGAGGAAGTCGCGACGGTCGCAGCCCGGCTGAAGCGCTGGGCCTTCATGCTGACCGTGGCGGCGTTGCCGGCACCCGGCGGGTCAGGTTCGCCGGTCAACCCGATCGCGACCTTCTGATGACGAGGACGCGTTGCTTGCTGCCCACGCTACGCGAGGCGTTCGACCGGCTCGTAGCGTGGGTGGAACGGGGCGATGCCCCGCCGGCAAGTCAGACCGTCGCGCCAGGACAACCCCTCAGGACTCGATGAGCACGGGCGCGGCGGGCGCGCGGCGAGCGACGACGGCTTCCAACCCCGCCGTCGCCTCGACAATCAGCTCTGGGGGAGGCTACCGAATCGCCAGTGGTGCCTCGTCGCGCCACCGCGCATAGCTGGCGGCCGACATGCAGAGGCCGACGCCGTCGGCCACGCCGCAGACACGGTCGCCCACGGTGGCTGGCGACGGCAACAGCTCGGGAGCCATCACGTAGAGCGCCCCGGGATCGCGCAGACCAGCCTCGACGTCGCGCGTGAGCGCGTCGCAGTACTCGGCCGCGCGGCGCCGGTCGTAGCGCGCCGTGGCGCCCGCGTTGATGGCCAGGCGCTCGCGGCCGGCAAGCAGCAGGAAGGGCCGCACGTCGAGCACCCCTTCGCGCGCGCAGAGGTTCGACGGCACGAGAACGAGGCGCTCGTAGTAGCGCGGCGCAACCGCCCACACGCGGCTCACGAGCGGGTCACGGAAGCCGTGATCGCCCATGGTCCGGATCCACGGCACCATGCCCGTCAGGTCGGCCGCCTGGACGGCGAGGGCGACGCCCAGCGCGAGCGTCGCGGCGCGGTGGCGAGAGCGTGCGACGGCAAAGAGGATGGCCGTGACCGCCGCGTAATAGAGCGGCCAGATCATCCGCCCGCTGCTGCGGAACGTGGTCAGCGGCCCCCAGATGGCCTCGTCGTAGGACCCCAGCACCCAAGGACCAGCCGTCACGACAGGCCCGAGCGCCAGGGCGGTCAGGACAAGGAGCGCGAGCGCAAGCGGCACGTGCCGGGCCCACGCGCTGGGCCCCGGCCGCCACCGGTTCACGATGCCCCCGGCGATTGCGCCAGGGGCGAGCATCAACAAGCCGAGGCCCAGGTAGGCGTAGCCTTCGTACTGCGCCGGGCTCGCGTAACGGAGCGGTCCGGGCCACAGCAAGGTGTTGGCCTCGGTCGGCATCACGAAGGTGAGAAGGTTCGTCGAGTAGGAGCCGAAGCCGCCCATGTCCAGGCCTGCCGCGGACGGGACGATGAGGCTGCCGGATTGCCAGAGACCAAGCCATGCCGCGCCGAGGCCCGCTACGGCGTGCGCGGCGGCCCGCAGGAGCCGGCGGGGCTCGACGATCACCGGGCGGCCAAACGCCGCCAGCATCATGAGTGCGACCATCAGCAGCAGATAGGGCTGGATAGTGGCGGTCACTCCCGCAAGCAGCGCCCAGGCGCCGGCGCGACGCCACGACGGCCGGTCGGCGCCGTCCGAGAGCGACAGCCACAGGGCGGCGAGCAATACCCAGTGGGCCGACAGCGCGGCGTGGCCGAAGCGGATGGCGAGTGGCGGACTGAGAACGAACAGCATCGCGCCGATCAGCTGGCGGCCGGGATGCGGCGTTACCAGCCGCATCAGCAAGGCGCCGAACAGCCCCTGCAGCGCGAAGCACGTCACCAGCCAGATGCCGATGAACTGGAACGTCGCCGGCAACAGCGGGTCGAGCAGCTTGAAGAGGCCCGAGGCGAGGGGAATCGAGTCGGTGAGGCCGACGGAGCTGCCCACCGGCCAGATGAGATGCGGCGTGGCCCCGAGGGGCAGCGTCCATGGGCTCGTGCGGTAGAGGTGCCAACCGAGGAAGTGCAGGGCGAAGTCACCCCGCATGAGCCACTCCGTGTGCAGCGGGTAAACGTGCTCCGCGCCGAACACGGCGGTTGCGCCAATCGCCGCCATCGCCGCGGCTGCAGCGGGCACTGGTGGTGGCCCGTGGGCGGCGGCAGCCATCGGCGCGCCTCAGCAACCGCCGGGGCCGCGCAGCACGCGTCCAGCGCGGACGCCGGTGTGCGCGCCCTGGTCGATGGTCACCTGGCCGTTGACGAGCACTTCGCGCACACCTTCCGAGTACTGGGTGAGCGGCTGCTTTGCGGCAATGGAGCGAAGGACGCTTGGCGGCGAGGACACGCCCGAGACGATAGCACCTGCCCGGAGTACGCAGATCCTGCATTCGTCACGGGATGCAACGGTGACAGGCCCCGTTACGTTTCGTTACGCCTGGTGACGATCGGCCAGCCACGCGTCACGACCGACCTCGAACCAGGCCATCGGGCCCTGGTCGGCGTAGGCGGGATGCGCCAACACGCGCTCGCCGTTACGCCGCAGGCCGGCCTTGAGCAACACGCGCTGCGAGGCGGTGTTGCCGAGGTTCGTGATGGCCGCAATCACCGGCAGGCGCAGCGTCCCGAAGCCGTAGCGCAACAGGCCCATCGTCATTTCGGTGGCGTAGCCCTTGCCCCATGCGTCGGCGAACAGCGCATAGCCGACCTGGATGTCCGATTCACCCTGGATGTGGTTGAGCACGTGGAACCCCACGCACCGGCCAGACGCGCGCTCCACGGTGGCCCAGATACCGAGACCGGGATGCTGGCCGTAGTACTCCAGAATCCGCGTGCGCAGCATGGCGTCGGTGGCGCTTCGGCTCTTTACGCCGCCCAGGTACTCGGTCACGCTCGGATCGCTGCCAAGCTGGTCGAGCGTGTCGAGGTCGTCGAGCGTGAAACGGCGCAGCGACAAGCGGCCGGTGAGGAGCGTGTCGCCGGGATGAATCACACGACTCTCGGACGCCAGGCCGGGCGACAGGCTCTGGCTACGCGCGTTTGCCGACTGCGGCCTTCAGGTCGACGTCGGCGCCCAGCTGCTGCACGAGCGACAGCAGGCCGGTGTAGAGGAACCCCACCTGGAACAACATCAGGAACGGCACGGTGCCATAGATGCCGTTGGCCAGCGCGTAGAACAAAATGCCGGTGAAGTAGATCCCGAGTGCCACCTCGATGATGGGCTGAATCGCCACCGCCTGGCGGTAGTTCTTGCCCATCCACTCGCCGCTACCGCCCTCGATGCGGTACTTCGGCGTGCGCTTGAACTCGCTCGGCTTGTGGAAGATCGCTTCGAGTACGGCCTTCGTGTTGTTCACCGCCAGCCCGATGCCAATCGACATCAGGATCGGCAGGTAGCGCAGGCGCTCGGTCCAGGTCTGCGGATACAACTCGCGCTGACACACCATGTAGAAGTTGGCCACCGACGCCGTGGCTGCCAGGAACAGCGGCACGTCGATGAGCAGCATCTCGTACCAGCCCATGTTGTAGCGGATGATCATCGACGGCGCCATCAGCACCGACAGCACGCACATGAGCGGGTAGTTGAAGTTGGCCGACAGGTGGAAGAACGCCTCGGCCTTCACCTTGAAGGGCTGATCCGA
>JANORI010000227.1:0-2965 GCA_031415235.1 Acidobacteriota bacterium
CACGCCCTCGTGCTCGCGCGACGAGCCGAAACGGACGACCTCGGAGAGACGATTGCGGCCCTCGCTCGGCGTCTTCACGCCGCCACCTACGAACTGCTCGTGCTGCTACGCGACTTCGACGGCAGAAGCGGCTGGAACAACCGCTTCCTGTCGTGCGCGCATTGGTTGCACTGGCGCACCGGCATCGACCTCGGCGCCGCGCGCGAGAAGGTGCGCGTGGCCAAGGCGCTGCCGGACCTTCCGCGCATCAGTGCGGCCATGCAGCACGGGCAGGTCTCCTACGCCAAGGTGCGCGCGCTCACGCGCGTGGCCACCGCCGAGAACGAGCGATCGCTCCTCGACCTTGCGCTGGCCGGCAACTGCACGCACGTCGAGCGCTTCGTGCGGGCATGGCGACGCATCGACCGCGTGCAGGCGGCGCGGGAAGGCGAGGCGAAGCATCTGAATCGCCAGCTCTCGACCTGGGTGGACGACGACGGCATGCTCGTGATTCGCGGGCGGCTCACCCCCGACGTTGGTGCTGTCGTGCAGCGCGCGCTCGAGGCCGCAGCCGACCGGCTGCGCCGTGAGACGATGGCTGCATCGAGAGGTGACGCGATGGCGGAGAACCTGACGCCGGCGCAGCGCCGGGCCGACGCGCTGGCGTTGCTCGCCGAGTCCGCCCTGGCGGCCAACTTCGATGGCGGCACCGCGGGTGACCGCTACCAGGTCGTGCTGCATGTGAATGCCGACGACGCGACCGACACGCGCACCGAAGCAGCGACTCGAGGCGCGAGCCCCGCAGCAATGGACGGCGTCATCGAGGTGGACCACGGTGCGCTGTACGTTTCGATGGAAACGTCTCAACGCCTCGCGTGCGACGCCTCGCTGGTGCAGATGCGTCACGACGCTGATGGGGCCGTGCTCGACGTGGGCCGCAAGACGCGCACGATCCCGCCGTCGATCCGCCGCGCCCTGGCCGCCCGCGACACCAATTGTCGCTTTCCGGGATGCACCTCCCGCCGATGCGACGCCCATCACGTGGAGCACTGGGCCGACGGCGGCGCCACGAGCCTGGATAACCTCGTGCTCCTGTGCCGTCGCCACCATCGCGCCGTGCACGAAGGCGGATTCGCCGTCATTCGCGGGCTCGATGGCGAGCTGACCTTCCTCTGGCCAGACGGAGCGCCCCTGCCAGTTGCCCCCGGCGCCCCGGCAGACCTGCCCGGACTGCATGACGCGGCACCACTGGCCACGGGGAAGCTGCCCACGTGGGACGGCACCCGCTTCGACCTGCCGTGGGCCATCGATGTGATCCGCTTCAACACCGCGGTTCTGGCACACGGAACACAAGACAGCCGCGCCGCCGACTCGACCGCGGCGTGCTCGAGCTGAGCATCGCCGACGCCGTGGGCGGCCGCATTCCTCACCGAAGTGACTTGCTGCTGTACTTACAATGTTTTAACATTGTGACCACGGGAGATGAAAAGTGCCCCTGGTTAAAAAGGTCACAAAGCACGGCAATTCCTCTGGAGTGATTCTGGACCAGCCCATCCTCAAGCAGGTCGGTTGGGAGACCGGAACCGAGGTCGAAGTACGCGTGGAGGGAGTCACGATTGTTCTGACTCGTCACCGAAACGCCAGCGACCTGGAGTTCGAGGCTGCCGCGGATCGTGTTTTCAAGCGGCACGCCAAGTCTCTCGAACGACTGGCAAAGTAGCGGGCGATGGCCGAGCGAGGACGCCTACGCAACGATCGAGGAAAAGGCCGCCGCCTACGGGTTCTTCATCGCCGAGAACCAGCCCTTCGTGGACGGCAACAAGCGCACGGCCGCTGCTGCGCTGGCGACATTTCTAGACGTGAACGACTACGAGCTTTTGGAGCAATCCGATACCGAGCTGGCGGAAATTTTCGAGGCTCTCGGCAAGAAGGAAATCGGTCAGGGCGAGTTTTTCAGTTGGGTGATCAATCACGCTTGGCGTCGCTAGGACCACGCACGACGACATGGCAAGCCGGTTTGAGTGAAATTCGTGCGCTGGTACCAATCAATCGCGATCTCACCTTGCGTGACAATCCGCTAAGTATTTGAACCAGAAAGGTTTGACCCTCATTTCTCCTTTGGGTCCGGCGCTCATAAAGTTGCAATCGTCGCTCATAAACCAGCCCATAAAACGGTGTATCGCCCCGGGTACGTTTCGACGGAAACGCCTCGCCGGCTTCCTCCTTCTGGAAAATGAAAAGAAGGAAGAAGGAGGCTGTGGGAGCTCGTGGAAACCGCCTTGTGGTTTCCAAGGAGCTCGTGGGCGCGTTGCCCGCCCGAGACCCGCCGGGGCAAGGCGTCCACAGCTCCGGCAGCTTCCACAGCACAGGTAGCACTGGTGCGGCGGGGCAGCGGTGCACCGGCGCAGCGGAAGGGCGGGGCACGGGCGCGGCCGAAAGCGCGCCCAGGCGCGGAAGCGGCTGAGTTGCGGCACAATCTGCTGCGACCCGGCGTGACCAACCCCTTCGAGTTCCTGCAGGCCGAATGGCCCGATGTGTTCGACGCGGCCCTGCGGGCGGCCTCGGCGGCGCATCCCGACCCGCGGGCCTCTTGCTTCTACGCCCGCCGCGCCTTGGAACTGGCCGTGGCGTGGGCCTACAAACACGACGCCTCGGTGCGCCTGCCGTATCAAGACAACCTGAGCGCGCTCATCCACGAGCCCACCTTCAAGGCCGCCGCCGGCGACGCCGTGTTCGCCAAGGCGCGCCTCATCACGCAGCTCGGCAACCAGGCCGTGCACAGCGCCAAGCCCATTCAGCCCGCCGATGCGGTGGTGGCCGTGCGCGAGCTGTTCCATGTGGGCTACTGGCTGGCGCGCACCTACGCTCGCCAGTCACGGCCCGAGCCCGGCCTGACCTTCGATCCCGATCGACTGCCCATGACCCGGCCGGCGCCCAAGCAGAGACTCGAGCAATTGCAGCGCCTGGCGGCCGACCTGGCCGACCG
>JANORI010000228.1:0-4198 GCA_031415235.1 Acidobacteriota bacterium
GCAGCACGTTGCCGTCGGGATCGGCAATCTGCAGCTCGTGCGCCCAGGGGTAGTCGGTGGGGGGATGCCGCACAATAGCGCCGCGCGTCTTCAGCTCGTCGTGGAGCGCGTCCGCATCGGCCACGCCGATCCACACCCATGCGCCGGCGTGTCCTTGATCGCCCTGGCAGAGCATCAGGCAGCAGCGCTCGCGCGACACCGACGCTATGCCCATGTCGTCGCGCCAGTCGATGGTGAATCCAAGCACGCGCACGTAGTAGTCGAGGCTCGCCGCCAGGTCGGCCACCCGCAGAATCGGGGCGGCGGGGTGGAAGTTGGCCGAAGACGTTGGGTCGGTCATCGTGCCCCCGGACGCGCCGGCATCGTGTCTTTCGTAAACCGCGGCAGCTTTTCGTCGCGCATCGCCAGGTGATACACGGCACTGGCAATCGCCATCGCCGACATCTGCGCGTCGCTCTCGACGATGCGCTCGTAAGTGTCAAGGTTCGTGTGCCAGGTGTGCGTGCCGTACTCGATCGGATCCTGGCCCACGCCGATGCCCGGCAGCCCGATCTCGTTGAACGAGGTGTGGTCCGAGCCGCCGCGCGCGCGCGAGCGGGTGGACGTCGCGCCCACCACGCCGTTGCCTTCGAACGGTGCCAGCATGGGCCGCAGCACATCGGCTGAAGCTGACGGACCGAATACCGTCATGCCCCGCGCCTTCCCCGTACCCGAGTCGATGTTGAAGTAGCCGGCGAAGTGTTCGTACTCCGGCTTCGGACTTTCGAACGTGCCGAAATGCTGCGCCACATAGGCGACCGAGCCGCGCAGGCCCTGTTCCTCACCACTCCAGAGCGCCAGGCGGATCGTACGGCGTGGCTTCACGCCAATCGTCTGCAAGATGCGAATCGCCTCGTACATCGTCGACACGCCGATCGCGTTGTCGGTGGCGCCCGTGGCCGCATGCCACGAGTCCAGATGCCCGCCCAGCATCACGACTTCTTGCGCTTTGTCGGTGCCGGGGATCTCGGCAATCACGTTGTGCTGGGTCTTGCCCTCGGGATACGACCGATTGACGATCGTCGCTTCGATCGCCACCGGATGCCCGCGCGCCATGAGGCGCGCGATGCGGCCGTAGTCTTCGTTCCGCATCACCACGGTGGGTACGGCCTTGGTCACGTCGAACGTGCGGTTGTTGAACGCGCGAATCTGTCCGTGCTCGCGACCGCCGTCGTTGATGCGCAGCGCCGCCCCCGACTGCACGAGGAACACGTTGAACTGCTCGGCGAACTGGTCCGTCGTGAGCGGCGCCGTCTTCGGATCGCCAGGTGTGGCCGGCGCGGCCGCGGGCGCACCCAACGGCGACGGCGGCGGGTTGGGCGAGAACTGCGCCCGCGCCTCGTTGTCGTCGCGGCGCTTGGCCGGCGGATCGATTGAGACGTCGAGCTTCACCGGCTGCCCCACCATCACCGCGCGGCCCTTCAGGTTCCCGCGCAAGCGAGCGAAGAACCTGTCGGCATCCGCCTGCGTCGGCCGCTCTGGTGGATCGACGAGCACGATCGACGCCGTGACGGTGCCGTTGGTGCCCGGCGTCCACGCCAGCGCCTCTACGACCAGGCTGTCCTTCACCGGCGACACGAGGTGCACTGACGTCTTCTCGTTCAGCCAGCCCGGACTGCCGAAGTCCCATTCCTCGAGGTGCGCGTTCTTCAGGCCGGCCGCCGTGGCTTGCCGCACCAGCCAGTCCTGGGCGTTGCGCAGGTTCGGCGACCCGGTCAGGCGTGGCCCGTACACGTCCGTGAGGTAGTGCAGCGTCCGCATGATCTGCGAACGCTCCGTGGCCTCGCGGCGGATCTTCCACATCACGTCGGCGTCGAGGCGCTCCACGGCGGGACGCGGCGCTGGATCCTGATCCTGCGCGAGCGACGTGGTGAGGAGCCCTGGCGCGGTGGCCAAGGCTCCCAAGTAAGCGAAGGCAGCAAGCAGAGTGCGCATTCCGCGGACTATACACCGGACCCACGGGTCCGTTCCCGCAACGGCGAACGCGCGGGACGGGCAGACCAGGCGCTACACTGCCGACATGCCCATGGTCGAGACGTTCACCCCACCCGGAACGCCGACGCCCATCGGCCCCTACAGCCACGTGGCCCGCGTCGGGACGTCAATCGCCATTGGCGGCACGGCCGGGTTCGACCCCGCGACCGGTGCCCTAGCGGGGGCGGATGTGGCATTGCAGACACAACGGATTCTCGAGTCATTCCGCGTGATGCTGGAGCACGTCGGCTCCGATCTGCGGCATGTCGTGCACGTCAACGTGTTCCTGCTCGAGATGGCCGACTACGACGCGATGAACCGCGCCTATGTCGAGATGATGGGCACCCATCGACCCGCCCGCACCGTCATTGGCGTGCACGAGCTGCCGAAACCCGGTGTGCGGCTCACCATGAGTCTCACGGCCGTCGTGAAGGATTGAGCCCCGCGTGGATGGCGCGAGATCCATGCCTTCGGGGTCAGGCACTGGATTGCGGGCACTGGATTGCTGGATTGCAGTTTCTGCCTCATCGCCAGATGTAACGGTGCCAGGCCCCGTTACAATGCGGCCGATGCGACCCATCCTGCCGCTGCTCACCTGCGCGATGCTGGGACTGGTCGCGGGCCGTCCATGGGCCCAGCCGGCCGCAGACATCGTCATCGAGAAGAACGTCGCGGCGCGGATGCGCGACGGCGTGGTGCTGCGTGCAGACGTCTACCGCCCACGGACTGACGGGCGCCGTCCGGCGCTGTTGCAGCGCACGCCGTACTCGAAGAATCCCGATGCGCCCACCAGTCAGTTCCATCGTCTGGCCCAGGCCGGTTTCGTCGTCGTCGTCCAGGACACGCGCGGGCGGTACATGTCCGACGGCGTGGCCGTGCCCCACGACGAGGGGGCCGATGGCTACGACACAATCGAGTGGGTGGCAGCGCTGCCGTCCGTGGACGGACGCGTCGGGATGTTCGGCGGCAGCTACAGCGCCACCGTGCAGCTGCTGGCCGCGCCGCTACGTCCGCCGCACCTCGTCGCGCTCTTTCCGTCCGCGTCGTACGCGAGCCGCTACGACATGGTCTTCCAGGGCGGCGCGTTCTATCTGGGCGACGGGCTCAGCTGGAGCCTCGGCCAGGCGAAGAATGTGCGCCGGCGGGTGCTCGATCCGAAGGCCGACCGCGACCACGAACTTGGACTCTCGCCCGAGGAGCGGCAGCAGCTCCAGTCGGATTGGTACCCGCAACTGCCGCTCAACAGCATCGAGGCGCTGCAGATCCGCCGGTACTCGCCCGGCTACTTCGAATTGCTGCAACATCCGTCGTACGACACCTTCTGGACGACGTTCGATGTCGCCGCGAAGCACCCGCAGTTCGAGGTGCCGGCGTATCACCTGACCGGCTGGTACGACAGCCTGCTGAACGGCACGCTTGCGAATTTCAGTGGTCTACGGGCCAACGCCGGCACTGAGCGCGCGCGTAGGAATCAGAGGCTCATCGTCGGGCCCTGGACGCACGCGCGGCCCACGGCGAGCACGACGAAGATCGGCGACGTGGACTTCGGCCCCGAGGCCGGCTTCGATTCCGAGGGCCTGATCGTCCGGTGGTTCCGGCACTGGATGCGGTACTCCGGCATGCCGTCTGTCGAAGGCCCTGGCGATGTCCTGCTCTTTTCGCACGGCACGCCCGAGCCCAGTGAACGGCCCGATTGGCCCGGCGCCCCGGTCCGGCTCTTCCTGATGGGCGAGAACCGCTGGCGCGACGAGCAGGAATGGCCGTTGACGCGCGCCGTGCCGACGCCCTTCTATCTGCACAGCGACACGGGCGCCCGCGGCCTCGGCGGTGACGGCCGTCTTGAACGGACCGCACCGAGTGCCCCCGAACGGCCCGACACGTTCACCTACGACCCCGCCACGCCGGTGCCCACGGGCCTCTTTGGCGCGTACTCCCGCATGCCCGTCGACCGCCGCGAGATTCAGAAGCGCGCCGACGTGCTCGTCTACACGTCCGCGCCGCTCACCGAGGCGCTGGAAGTGACGGGGCCGGTGCAGTTGGTGCTATGGGTCGCGTCATCGGCGAAAGATACGGACTTCACTGCCGCCATCAGCGACGTGCAGCCCGACGGCACGGCCCGCGCGCTCACCGACGGCATCACCCGCGCGCGCTACCGCAAGAGCCGGACCACGCCCGAGCTGCTCGT
>JANORI010000229.1:0-5752 GCA_031415235.1 Acidobacteriota bacterium
CTCGCGCTCGGGCGCGCGCACGCCGAACGATTTCTTCCCGAACATCCCGACACAGACGTTCCCGGAATCGGTGGGCGCGGCGTTCCGCATCGCGAGCCCCGATGCCGAGGCGCCGTACTCGCATCAGATCACGGCGGGCACCACGCGTCAGCTCGGCACCAACTACGCGGCGTCGTTCGACTACGTCTACATGCGTGGCGAGCACTTCCCGCTGACCCGCAACGTGAACGCGCGGCGCGCCGACGGCACGTTCCCGATCCTGTCGTCGGGCCTGCGCCTGCTGGTCTACGATGACGCCTCGCCGATTCGGATTCACCAGGCGCAGTTCCGCATCCAGAAGCGCTTCGCGAACAAGCTCGGTTTCCTGCTCGGCTACACCTTGGGCAGCGCCAAGTCGATTGCCGACAATGGCATTCCGTCCGACAAGTACGACCTGATGGCCGATTGGGGCGCCACCGCCAACGACGTGCGACACCGCTTCGTGGGCAACGTCATCTACCAGTTGCCCTGGGCCATTCAGCTCGGCACGATCGTGTCGGCCAACTCGGCGCCGCCCTTCAACATCACGACCGGCACCGACGTGAACCGTGACGGTGACAACAACGACCGTCCCGCGGGCACCGGCTTCAACGCCGGCCGTGGCGACCGGTTCTTCCAGGCGGACATCCGCACCTCGAAGCGCGTCACGATCGGGCGCGTCTCGGGCGAGATCCTGTGGGAGATGTTCAACCTGTTCAACACCGTGAACTTCAACAACTTCCAGGGCAACCAGTCGTCGGCCGCCGGCGTCACGGCCACGGGCATCGCCACGGGGTTCGGCCGGCCGCGCCAGGCGTTCGATCCCTTCCAGGCGCAACTGGGCCTGAAGCTCACGTTCTAACTCAGGCAGCGTCCCTCCCGCTGTCGACTCGACACGAGGCCGGCGGCCCAGGGCTGTCGGTCTCGTGCTCCATACGGCGTCGGTCGCCCGCGAAACGAACCCAGTCGCCCTCGTGCCGCGAACGAATGCGCCCCGTGGCACGTCTGAAGTTCGCATGGATGGATTCCTCCACGACCTCCGATTGGCCCTTCGCGGGTTCCTGCGCGCGCCGCTTGCGATTGGCCTCGCCGCGTCTGTCTGGCCTTCGGCATCGGCACCAATGCCGCGATGTTCAGCGTGGTCAACAGCCTCCTCCTGAAAGCCCTGCCGTTTCGCGAACCGGCGCAATTGGTGACCGTCTGGTCGACCCAGCCTGCCGGTGGCGTGAACCGCAGCGGGACGTCCTACCTCGACCTGGTCGACTATCAAGAGCAGAGTCGTGCGTTCGAGGCCCTCGTCGGAGTCGAGTCCCGAAGCTTGACGTTCTCGGATACCGACGAGCCAGAACGCGTTGTGGGTGCCGCCGTGGGCTGGCGGCTGTTCTCGATGCTCGGGATCACGCCGGCGCTCGGCCGCGACTTCGCCGCCAGCGACGATAGCGCCGGGGCGGCCAACGTGGCTCTGCTCAGCGACGAGCTGTGGCAAAGGCGGTACAGCGCCGATCCGCACATCGTGGGCCGGGCCGTCACCATCAACGCCCTGCCCTACACCGTGATCGGCGTGCTCCCACCGAAAGTGAAGTTCCCGTTCTTGCAGGTGGCGTGGATTCCGCTGGCGCCGCTCAACCAGGCCGAACCTCGTCAGGCGCGCGACCTCGAAGTGTTCGGACGCATTGCGAGTGGGAGGCCAGTTGAGCACGCGCGCCAAGAACTCGAAGGCATCGCCAGTCGCCTGAGCGGCGTGCATCCCGAGAACGCGGGATGGAGCGTGCGCATCGATCCGCTGTCCGACTACTTCATCCCGGGAGACGTGCGTCTCGTGACGCTCACCGCGATGGGCGCGGTCACGCTGGTGCTGCTCATCGCCTGCGCGAATGTCGCGAACCTGCTGCTGGCGCGCGCCACGGCGCGCGCTCGCGAGATGTCGGTGCGTGCCGCGATCGGTGCTGGACGCGGTCGCATCGTGCGCCAGCTGCTCACCGAGAGCGTGCTGCTCGGTCTGGCCAGTGCGCCGCTTGGCGTGGCGCTGGCATACGGTGGCATCCGCGCTCTGCGCGCGAGCATTCCAGCCGACGACGTGCCCTACCTGATCGACTTCCGGCTGGACGCTGCGACGTTGTCGTACACCATCGCCGTGAGCGCGCTCACCGGCATCGTGTTCGAACTGGCGCCTGCGGTTCACGCCGCCAGAGGCGACCTGGCCTCGGCGCTGCGCGAGGGCGGTCGCACGGGGGATGGCGGTGCCAGGAACCGCGCGCGCAACGCCTTGGTGGTGGCGGAGGTCGCGCTGTCGCTCGTCCTGCTCGTGGGTGCGGCGCTCTTCGTACGCAGCTTCCTGAACCTGCAGCGCGCCGACGCGGGTTTCGACACGGCGCCCATCACCACCGCTCGGTTTTTCATGCCAGGCGACCAGTATCGAGTGCCTGACGTGAAGGCCCGTCGTGTGGAAGACATCATCAGGCGGGTAGAGGCCCTGCCCGGCGTGCAGTTTGCGGGCGCATCGAACTTGATTCCTCTCTTTGGCCAGATGTTCGGCACCTTTGGCGTGTTGGCGCTCGTGCTCGCGGTGGTCGGCGTCTACGGCGTGCTCTCGTACAGCGTGAGCCAGCGCACCCAGGAGTTCGGCGTGCGCATGGCGCTTGGCGCCGAACCAGGGGACGTGCGCCGCATGATGGTCGGCCAGGGCCTGCGTCTGGCCGGTTGGGGTATCGCGATTGGACTCGTGGGCGCGTTCGGTGTTACACGGCTGATTTCGAGCCTGCTCTACAACGTGACCGCCACCGACCCGGTGAGTTTCGGGGTCGTGGCGACGCTGATGCTGGTGGTTGCGGCGACGGCGGCGTATCTGCCGGCGCGCAGGGCCACGAAGGTGGACCCGATGGTGGCGCTGAGAGCGGAGTAGCCGGAAGCGCCAGGGACGGGGAGGGACCGTCCCGGCGCCGTCGTCAGCGAAGTTCGCTGTCGCGTCTGCGTGTTACCTGGTCCCACACTGTGGCGGCGCCACCGCTCAGGATGCCGCCGACGAGCGCGCCCTTCCTGCCCTTGACGAGCCCGCCCACAACGGCGCCAGCGGCGGTCGAGCCCGCGATGATGACGGCGCTCTTCTTCACCGAGCGGGTAGGTCGCGCCACCGCGCGTGGGCGATACACCTCGACCGTCTCCCGCATCACCGCCGGCTGCGCGTATCCGCTCTCCGGCGTATAGGCGACGCGTCTGGCACGCGCGGGGCTTTCGATCCGGCCGAGCGTCGGTGCGGGGGCGATGCTGACGCAGGCCACCGACCCGGCTGTGGTGGCCGAGCCGGCTCGCACGATTGCGCGTTGGCCCGGTTCGCAGTCCACTTCGACAGCGGACGTGTCTGCTGGCGTCTTTGGCGCCTCAGGCGTCTCAGCGAGCGCGGCCGTCTCGGCGCTCGACGCGTTGAGCACGCCACCCGCGTAGAACGACGCGACGACTGCGGCGGTGCCCAGTGCTCCTACCACCCATCCCGGTATGTGACGCATGGCCAAGTCCTCCTGATCGAAGAGCGTATCAAGGATCGTGCCGACGGCACGCTCTGCGAACCGCGGGCCATTTGTTGGGATGTCGCCTACTCCGACTATGCGCGGCGCGAGATGGTCCTGAGTCCGAGGGCAGAGACCGTCCAGAAAGGAGCACACCTCCGCCTATAATCGCCACGTGGCCCTGTCGCGCGTTGCGCTGGTGTTCGTTGCACTCCTGGCGCTTGCGCCGTCGCTTGGCGCCGTGGAGGACTTGGCCGTCAGCTATCGCGCCGGAGTCGTGCAACCCGGCGACGTGCTGCACCTGGCCGTCACTGCTCCCGCGGGCGTGGGGTCAGTGTCGGGTACCTGGCACGAACGCACCGTGCCGTTTGTGCGCGACGCCGATGGCGTGTGGCGTGCGCTGCTGGGCATTGATGTGGCGGCCGCGGCCGGGCCTCAGACGCTGGTGCTGACGGCCGGGCGGTCCGGCGCTGGGTCCCTGACGTTGACCCACACCGTCACGGTCTCGCCGAAGGCCGTGCGCACCCGTCGCATCACCGTGAATCCGAAGTTCGTAAACCCGCCGAAGAGCGCGCTTCCGCGTATCGAGCGCGAGACGGAGCTGCTGAATGCGCTCTTTCGGAAGGCGCCGTCCGACCGGCTGTGGGCGCCCGATGCCGTGCGCCCGGTGGAAGGCGTGGCGGTGAGCGGGTTCGGCGTGCGCAGCGTTCTGAACGGCCAGCCGCGCGGTCCTCACAACGGATTGGACCTGGCGGCGGCGACCGGCACACCGATCTACGCGCCCACGCCGGGCGTGGTCGTGTTCGCGCGCGAGTTCTACTACTCGGGCAACACCGTGATCGTGGACCACGGCCATGGCCTGTTGTCCACGATGGCGCACCTGTCGGCGTTCGATGCCAACGAGGGCGACCGCGTGGCCAAAGGCGCGCTGCTCGGGAAGGTGGGCGCCACGGGCCGCGTCACCGGCCCGCACCTGCACTGGGCCGTGCGTCTGCACGGCGACCGCGTGGATCCACTGAAGCTGCTAGAAGCGCTCGCGCCGACGCGCTGAGTCGGCTGCTACTTCGCGCCGTCCATCCCTTTGAGAGTGGCCGTCGACGGCCCACGCTGCCGATGCAGGTCGGCCGCCACGCGCTCGGCCTGCCGCATGGCGCGCAGCACGTTCAGGCCGATGACCTTCTTCACGTCGTCGTCGGAATAGCCACGCTCGAGCAGCTCGGCAGTGAGCGCCGGATACGTCGAGACGTCCTCGAGCCCTTGCACCACTTCGGTGATGCCGTCGAAGTCGCCGCCGAGTCCGATGTGGTCGATGCCGGCCACCTTGCGGATGTGATCGATGTGGTCGGCCACTTGCGCAATCGTGGCGCGCGGCCCCGGGTTCGCCTTTCGCCACGCGTCCAAGGCCTTGTTCACGCCGGCCTCGTCGTTCCGCATCGTCTGCTGCAGGCGCGTGCGTTCATCCGACGCCCGCTTGTCGTAGGCCACAACCGCGGGCGAGGTGAACCCGGGCACGAAGCTGACCATCGCGACGCCGCCGTTCTTGGGCATCTGGCGCAGGATGTCGTCGGGCACGTTGCGCGGCACATCCGCAATCGCGCGCGCCGACGAGTGCGAGAAGATCACCGGCGCCGCGGTGACCCGCAGCGCGTCTTCCATGGTGCCGGGCGACACGTGGCTCAGGTCGACCAGCATGCCGAGCCAGTTCATTTCGCGTACCATCTCTTCGCCAAACATGCTGAGGCCGCCGTGCTCGGGCGAGGCCGCCGCGGCGTCTGCCCACGGCGTGTTGTTGTTGTGGGTCAGCGTCATGTAGCGCGCACCCAGGGCATACATCTGCCGCAACGTGGCCAGCGAGCTGTCGATCGAGTGCCCGCCTTCCATGCCGATCATCGAGGCGATGCGGCCCTTCTTGAACACCCGCTCCACGTCGTCTGCAGTGAGGGCCAGCTCGAACGTCTCGGGCCAGCGCTTCAGCATGCGGTGCACGACGTCGATCTGCTCGAGCGTGGCAGTGACGGCTTCGGGGGCGGGCATCGTGGACGGCACGTAGACCGACCAGAACTGTCCACCGACGCCGCCCGCTCTCAGCCGCGGGATGTCGGTCATGAGCGCCGGCGCGCTCTTGGTGATGTCGGCCTTGGCGAAATCGCGGCCCGGGTCAAGGCCGCGCAGCGCCCACGGGTAGTCGTTGTGGCCGTCGATGAGCGGAACCTGTGCGTGCAGGGTTTTGG
>JANORI010000230.1:0-6144 GCA_031415235.1 Acidobacteriota bacterium
ACAAAGGCGTTGATGTGGTCGTGGGTGAAGGCCATCTCGAGCGCGTCGAGGGCCAGGTTGATGTCGGCGCCGTTCTTGTCGCCGCCTGGGGTCATCACGCGCTGCACCAGCCGCACCGCGTGGTTCGACATGGCGCGACCGTAGTCGCCAGCACGCTTCCAGTCGCCGAAGGCCACCTTGGTGATGACCTCACCGCGTTCCTTGATGGCTTCGAGCACCGCCCCGATGTCGAAGTTGAGACCGAGCGTGTTCTTCACGCCGATCTCGACGTTGTCGAAATCGATGAATACGGCAATCTTGAGTCGTTCGTCGGACATGAGTCGTTCCTTTGTGTTGCGATTCTTCAGAAGGCGAAATAGATGAAGTCGAGCGACGTCGTGCTGCGCAGCACGAGCGTCAGGGACGCGAGCACACCAACGCCTGCCGCCTGGACACCCGCCAAGCGCAGACCCGTCATCTGGGACTCGAGCCACGCCACCGCGGTCACCTGGCGCTCGCGTGCCAGGGCCCAGAGGTCGTGGATGAAGAGCGGCAGCGACCAGGTCGCCGCCAGCACGAAGAAGTGCAGACCGATCGCCGCCTCGCCCTGCATGGTCGTGCCGGGCGACAGACGGAGGAAGTGCCCGAGGAAGTCGGCGTTGGTCTCGCGGAAGAACAGCCAGCCGCCCATCATGGCCACCCACGTGAGGGCCACCTGCACCAGCGCCAACGGTCCGGGCCACCGTTCGGGCAACCGGAGCGCCTGCCCCGCCGTGCGCGTGAGCCACACGAGCACGCCGTGGTAGAAGCCCCAGATCACGTAGTTCCAGCTGGCGCCGTGCCAGAAGCCCGACACCAGGAAGGTCGTGACCAGGGTGCACGCCGCCACGAGTGCGCCGCCGCGATGGCCGCCAAGCGGAATGTAGACGTAGGCGCGGAACCACGTCGAGAGCGAGATATGCCATCTGCGCCAGAAGTCCGTGGGGCTGTGCGCGATGTACGGGTGGTTGAAGTTGACGACCAGCTCGAAGCCGAACCAGCGCGCCACGCCGCGCGCGATGTCGGAGTAGGCCGAGAAGTCGGCGTAGATCTGCATGCCGAAGGCGAACACGCCCGCCCACAACACCTCGAATGGCGGATCCTGCTGCGAGAACACGCGGTTGGCAATCACGCCCACGTTGTCGGCGATGACGAGCTTCTTGAACAGGCCCCACACCACCAGCACCACGCCGGCACGGGCGCGCGTGGCGTTCCAGGTGCGCGCCTGCTCCACCTGCACGAGCAGGTTCCTGGCACGCATGATGGGACCGGCCACGAGGTGAGGGAAGAACGCCACGAAGAGCGCGAAGTCGATCGGATTGCGGCGCGCGTGCATCTCGCCCTTGTAGACGTCCACCGTGTAGCTGAGGGCCTGAAACGTATAGAAGGAGATCCCCGCGGGCAGTGCGAGTTCCAGAAGCGGCGGCGCCACGGTGAGGCCCATCGACGCCAGCACCTCACGCACGTTCTCGACGAAGAAGTTGAAGTACTTGAACACGCCGAGCATGCCGAGGTTGACGGCCACACTTGCCGCGAGGTACTCGCGCTTGCGCGCGGGGTCGTCTTCCATGCGCTGCCCGGCCCAGTAGTCGACGGTCGTCGAGGCCAGCATGATGAGCACGAACCAGGGATGCACCCAGCCGTAGAACACGTAGCTCGCGCCCAGCAGCAGCAGGTTCTGGCCGCGGTGCGGCAGGCGCCAGTAGATGCTGACGACCACCAGGAAGAACGCGGCGAAGTCAAGGCTGTGGAAGATCATCGAAACAGCGGATCCAGCCGGCGGCGGAACACCGTGGTGTAGTGACGGCGGTCGCGTACGTGATCGCCGTCGGCGTAAATCGACTCGGGCAGCTCGGGGTCGCCCCAGTCGTCATGGAACAACATGCCCTTGACCGAGAGATACGCCTTCAGGTCGCCGACATAACGCAACAGGTTCGGTGACTGCGCCGGCGCCGTCGTGTTCCGTGGACGGCGCTGCACACGCACGAAGCACAGCGGCACGTCGTGCTGTGTGGCGAGGTCGATCATCAGCGGGAGCACCGACGTGGGTACGTCGCGCACGAAGTCGGAGGCTTCGTTCGGGCCGGAGAGATCGGCGGCCACGTCGCCCCTCAAGGTCGCCAGATCGAAGCGCTCATTGAGCAGGCGATCGAAGCGCATCCGCGCGCTGGGATCCGGGAAGCGCCAGTTCACGAACCACCGCCGAAGACCCGGTTCGAGCCACCGTGTGGCGACATCCGCCTCATAGATGCGCAGGGCCGTCGAGTGAACGCGCGACCACAGACCCTGACGACGCAAGCCCACGACCTCGTCGAGCTCGGGCTCGTCGGCGTGCGCCGCCTCGTCGAGGACGTTGCCATAGAGGCTCTCGAGCCGGAACATCGTGTCGGTCAGGTTGGTGTCGCGGAACAACACGAACACGACCCGCGGCTTCACGCCCGACGCAATGAGGTAGTTCTTGAACGCGAGATACCACCACGCGGGTCCGGTGGCGGGATTGACCAGCATGCCGACATTTTCGTCGTGCGTCGACGATATCTCTCCAAGCAGCACCGGATCGATTCGGGTGCCAAGCATCGAATCGCCGATGAACACCCACGCGGGCCGTCCGTAGCGCAAGTCCTCGATGGGTCGAGTGCGGAACGGCACATGCTCGCGGCTCAACTCGAGCGAGGGCAGATAGCCACGGCCGGGAGGAATACCGACGACCACCCGGTTCATTGCGCGAATCGAGAGCGGTGTCACGAGCGCCGCCGCGATCACGAACGCAAGCATCCACGACGCGCCACGTGAGACGCGCGCGGATTCACCGCGGGACACGGCCGAAGATGCTGACGACACTCGGTTGAAATTATGAGCGCACCGTGCACGCGGTCCCGTGCGGAGTGCCCGCTTGTTCGCACGGCCAGTGCGCGGTGACGACCGAAGGTCCGCGCGGCCTGGACGCAAGCCACCCGCCGGGTGGCTGCTGGTGAACACCCGGTGCAACGACTGCAGCCCCGGAGTGCCCCTGTGCGTAAAGTTCCGCGCCAGTATAGCAGAGTTCAACCTCTGGTGCGGTGGCCGGTCTAACAGACTACCGGCCAACGTGATCTGGCCGCACGACCCCGGAGGAACCCCATGAGACTCTCGCCGTCACCCGGATGGACTCGCACCTTCGCCCTCAGCGCGCTGGCCGTGCTCGTGCTGGGTCTGGCGCCCGCCGACGCCCATCCGCATCGCCGCAACAACCCGCCCGGGGCCCGCGGCGGCCCCGGCACCAACTGGCTGAATCCCCCAGGTCCACGGGGTGGACCTGGCGCCAGCCGCTACCGGCTGCGCCACTTCCGTGACCGCGACCACAACCCGCCCGGACCGGCGGGTGGCCGCGGCACGAACTGGGAGAACCGGCCCGGACCGCGCGGGGGCCCGGGCGCAGGCCCGGATCGCCGATGGGGCCGGCGGCGCTGGTAGCGGCCGTCGAGTCAGCCTGGCGGGGCTGCCCTCGGGCGGCCCCGGCCATTCACGACCGGACTCACTTCAGCGCCCGGGCCGCTCGTACGAGCACCGCGATCTGACCGGCGTGGTAAGTGGTGTGATGCACCAGGCCATGCAGTGTGAGGTAGTGCGAGAGGCCCGTGCCGGCAGCACGGTCGCGCGGGTCGCGCACGGCCTCGCCGAGCACGCGGTCGTCACTGGCGCGCACGGCGGCCGCCAGCGCCTGATGACTGGCGACGAGCGCCTCGACTGCACGGGTCCAGGCCGCGTGGCTGACCTCGATGACGACTGGCCAGTCGCCTCCCTTCGGCTCGCCCGCGGCCTCGCCCGCCAGGCGCGCCCCTGCCTCGTTGGCCCACCCCGTCATGTGCAGCACGAGTTCCCAGATGGAATGAAGACCCGGCACGGGATGCGCAGCCGCCGTCTGAGGCGACACGCCGTCGAGCAGCGCCAACACAGTGGACCCGTGCCACGGGTCGCCGTCAATCACGCGCGTGATGAGGTCTGCCAGCCTCGCTGTTTCGGTCATTTGATGCTCACCCTATGTCAATTTGTACAACCCAGAGGGCACGCTGTTCGCCCCAGCGACATCAGACGGCCGTCATTGCGCTATTTTCCGCGACAAACGGCCACGGCCATCAGTGGCACCTGCCTTGCAACGCCACTGGCATGACCAGAACCTCCTTGCTCACGATGGCCGGCGCGGCCATGGCCGTGGCGCTGGCGGTTCCCGCAGCGGCCCAGGATTCGGCCCAGCGACTGCTCGAACGCGGCGCCTACGCCGAAGCGGTGCAGCGTGTCGAAACCGAACGTCAGGCCGGCAACAACGACCCGACATCGACCTACCTGGCCGGTCAGGCCCTGGTGAAACTCGATCGGAAGCAGGACGCGCGGACCGAATTTGCGAGCCTGTCCAACAGCGACAACGAGACGTGGGCCGCGATCGGACAGTCGTCGATTGCGCTCCTCGACAACAACCTGGACGAGGCCGTCAACGCCGGCCGGCATGGGCGCGAGGTCAACGGCGAACTGGGGTTCACGCACTACCAGTTGGGCCTCGCCCTGATCCGGCAGAACCAGTTCGACGAAGCCGCTCAAGTGCTCGACCGGGCGGCCGAACTCATGTCTGAGTTCGCCTACGCCCACTATCACGCGGGGGTGGCGCATCAGCGCGCCAAGCGGTTCAACCGGATGGCCGAACACTTCCAGATGTTCCTGCGACTGGCCCCCGACGCTCCTGAGCGGCACCAGGTGCAACTCGCGCTCAACTCCCTGCGAGGCTGAGCGCACGACATGCGGTGGCGTCGGATTCGTCCGGCGTGCACCGTCGGCAGAACGTCGCCGGCCGCGGGCCCGAATGGCCTGCTCTTCCGGCGGCGTCTCTGCACCCTTCTCCCGGTCTGTGGGACCCTCTACCTCGCCCCGTCACGCGGGCGGCGTCATGCCGGAACCCCTGGGGAAATCGAGGCGTCCAAGCTGATAGGATCTGAGGTGGAGGAAACATGCGCGTAGGCAAGTGGTTGAAAATCGGACTCACCGTGACCCTCGGGCTCGCGGCCGCGGCCGTGGGTCGCGCACAAAGCACCGTGGAACTCAGGGTCGGCGATTTCGCTCCCGATTTCTCGTTGCGCGGATCCGACGGCAAGACGCACACGCTCGCCGAGCACAAAGGCAAGAGCGCGGTCGTCGTAGCGTGGTTCCCCAAAGCGTTCACCGGTGGTTGAACGATCGAATGCAAGTCGCTCCGTGAGAGCGGCGACGCGATTCGGGCGTTCAAGGTGGCGTATTTCGCAGTGAGCGTGGACACCCCGGAAGAGAACACCAAGTTCGCGGAACACGTCAGCGCGGACTATCCCATCCTCGCCGACCCGTCCAAGGACACCGCTCGGGCCTACGGCGTGCTCGGCACGTTCGGGGTGGCCAACCGCTGGACTTACTACGTCGGCATCGACGGCAGGATTCTGCACATCGAGAAGTCCGTGAAGGTCTCCACGGCCGGTCCCGACGTGGCGGCCAAGCTCGCAGATCTCAACATCGACAAGAGGTGAGCGACCCGTCTTACGGCACCGTCACGGTCACCTCGGCCGTGGCGGATCCGATTCCCGCCGCGTTGAACGATCGCACGCGCACGTAGTAGGTACCGCGAGGCGTCCCTGGCACTACCAGTGCCGGGGCGGTCGTATTGGCTACTGCGTCCACGCCGCCCGCTGCCCGGCCGGCCTCCACCTGATATCCAGCCGGTGTGCCCCCACTGGTCGGGGGCGTCCACGACAGACTGACGACATTCCCCGTCACGATGGCCGCGAGTCCGGCCGGCGGACTCGGCACGGCCGTGGTCCCATCGAGCGTGATCGCCACCTCGTTTGACACCGGACCGATCCCGCAGGCGTTCACCGCACGCAGCCGCACGTAGTACAGCCCGAGCGGCGGCGACGCCACGAGCGCCGTGATGTTGGCGACCGGGAACGAGCCGAGGTCCAGCGAACCCGGGGACCGTCCGGCCACGAGCAGGTATCCATCGGCCGTGGCGGCCGCACCCCAGGTGAGCGACACCGACGACCCGGCCGTCGTGAACCTCAGAGGGCCGGGGGGGGGGGGCGGCGGCCCGCACCCCCCCACCACCCCCACACCCAAATAAGGCCGGGGCGG
>JANORI010000231.1:0-12812 GCA_031415235.1 Acidobacteriota bacterium
CAGTGAGAGCTGCGCCTGGGAGAGCAGCGGCTTGCCGTCGGCGTCGTGCGTGGCCAGCCACGACGCGAGGAACCCGAACGTCTGACGGATGCGATTGTTGGCCGGATCGCCCGCGACGATGCCGTCGTAGTCGCCGGGATACCGCTGCGCCTCCGACAACGCCTGTTGTCCCCCGGCCGAGCACCCGACGAAGTACGAGCGTTCAGCGAATCGCCCGGCGGCGTTGCGCACGATGAGCTTGGCCGACTCGGTCATCACGTGGATGGCGCGGTGACCGTAGTCGATGAGCTTCTCGGGATGCCCTTGCGCAAACTTCATGTCGTCGCCGGCGTGACCGGTATCCGTGCTCGCCGTGGCGTATCCGCGGCGCAAGGCTGCCGCCATCGCGCCATACGAGATCGAGCCCTGGTAGCCGCCGTTGCCCACGCCCTGGAACTTGCTGTTCCAGGTCTCGGCAGGGGGGATCCACACCTCGAACCTGATCTCCGAATCGCTCGTCGGCCGTGCGATCGCTTCGACCCGGCAGAACGCCGGCAGCGTCATCGCGGTGGACGCACCGGGCGGCGTGAAGGCGCCAGCGGCCACCGCCGTCGCGGCGGTGACGGTCACGCTCGGAATGGTCAACGCCGTGAGCGTGGCGCAGGCCGTGCCGGCGGGCGCGGCGGCGGCGACGCCGCTTGCAAGCACGGGCGACGACGCTACGACGAGAGCACACAACACGCGACGGATCATCGATGGCCTCGTAGTCTCGGGAATCATGGCGGGCATTGGGCTCGAGGTCAAGGGACGGAGACCTCTTAAACGAGCGCGATGTAACGGGACGCGCCGGCCCGGTACTGCTTGCCCTGGCCGTCGAGCACGAGCTGGCGTTCGATGAAGGTCACAGTCAGATTCGCACCGCGGTTAGCTGGCGCGGTCGAAGGCGCACTCGTCCACCCCGGCGGCAGCAGGCGCTGCAACGCCGCGTCGTTCACGTGGAAGCGGAGGGCCACGCGGTTCTCAGCACTCCATTCGGTGACGGTCTGCGCTGTGGCCGGTGTGGCCAGAACGAAGGCGAGCACCGAACTCGACAGGAGGCGCGGGAGGAGGGACGTCATGTGGGACACGATGATACCCCTCACGCCAGCGGCCTACACGATCCGGTAGTGTCTCAGTTTGAAACTGAGTCACTACCCACACGATCCGGCGCCCGCGGTCGGCCCGAGCCGCACTACACTGCCGAACGGAGGCGTCGATGCGAAGTCTGTCTTGGTGCGGGGGCGTGGTGGTGGCAGGCGTGGTCTCGGTCACGCTGGCCGCGCAGCCGGCGCAGTTCTCGTTCGACTATCCGGCCATTGCCGGCCGCGTCACCCAGCAACTGCAGCTGCAGCCCGGAGAGAAGGTGCTGATTGTGGCCATGCCCGGCCTGTTCGAAGACCTGGTGCCACATCTGCGCCATGCCGTGGTCAAGGCCGGTGGCGTGGACCTCGGCGTGATCGACGTGCTGCGCGAGCCCGTGCCCGCAGGCTTCGATGTGGCGCTGCTGCAGAAGAGCACGGCGGCGTCTCGGGCGGCCTACAAGGACATGCTGCGCGGCGTGGACGCCGCCATCATGATGCCGGGCGCCGTGCCATCGCACCCCGTGTACGCGGCGATGCAGGACTGGCTGCGCGAGGGCAAAGGTCGCACCGTGCACTTCCATTGGCTCGAGAATGGCAGCGCCTACACGCTGCCGGGTCAGCCGCTGCCCCCGCGCCATGTCATCGACGCCACCTATCAGCGCGTCCTGCTGAACACCGACTACCCTGCGCTCGAAACGATGGCGCGCCGCGCCGAGGCAGCCATGCGCCGCGGTCTCGTGCGCGTCACCACGCCGCTTGGCACGAACCTGCAGTTCCGCATCGGCACGCGTCCAGTGAACCGGCAAGACGGCGACGCGTCGGCCGCGCGCACCGGCAAGGGCGTGATTCTGATCGACCGCGAGGTGGAGCTGCCGGCGGGGGTGGCGCGCGTTGCACCTGTGTCCGAATCCGTGGAGGGCACGATCGCGTTTCCTCCGTCGCAGTGGGACGGCAAGGCGGTCGAAGGGCTGAGGATCCGCTTCGAGCGCGGCCAGGCCGTGAACGTGACCGCCACGTCGGGTCTGGCGGCCGCCGAAGCCGAGATGGCCCGAGTACCCGTGGCCGGACGCCACTTTCGCGAGTTTGCCCTCGGCCTGAATCCGCTGCTGGCGGTGCCCGAACGGACGCCGTGGATTCCCTACTATGGCTACGGCGCCGGCGTCGTGCGCCTCTCGCTTGGCGACGACACCGAGCTCGGCGGTTCGACCGGCGGCGGCTACGTGCGCTGGAACTTCTTCACCGACGCCACGGTGACCTTCGGCGACGAGGTCTGGGTGCGCGACGGCGCGATGGTCGTGAAGTAGCGAGGGGCCGCGGGGTCGCGGCCGGAACGGAGGGACCGGACGAGACGTCCAAGCTGGTGGCGGTTCATGCCAGACTGTTGATGCTAATGACACGATTGCTTGCCCGTCCGGTCCTCCTTGCTTCGTGCCTCGCTCTGTCGGTCGCGTGTAAGCCCGCGCCGCCGCCCTCCGAACCGACACCCAGCCTCACGGTGGCGACCGTCGCGCCGCGGTCCCAGACGATCGCGCGCGAAGTCCGCGCGTCCGGGTCGATGGCCGCGTGGGAAGAGATCCAGATCGGGGCGGAACTACCAGGAGTTCGCGTCGAGGCGGTGCTGGTCGAGGTTGGTGACGCGGTGCGTCAGGGCGACGTGGTCGTGCGGCTCGACGCCCGCACCGCGACGGCGCAACTGGCGCGGGCGAACGCCGCGGTGCGCGAAGCAGAGGCCGCACTGGTTCTCGCGGCGAGCCGGGCCAAGCGCACGCGCGCGCTGGCGGCTGAGGCGCTCGTGGCCGCCCAGGACGTCGATGAGGTCGATGCCGCGGAGGCCCGCGCCCGCGCCCAACTCGACACGGCCCAGGCCAACCGCGACCTCGCTCAGCTCCAGGTGGATTTCGCCGTGATCCGGGCTCCCGAGCACGGGATGATCTCGGCGCGCAGCGTACAGCCCGGACAGATGGTCGGGAATGGCGAGCTGCTGCGGCTCATCCGGGGCGGACGCCTCGAATGGCGCGCGGAACTCGATGAAGCCGACCTGATGCGCGTCGCGACCGGCGCTTCCGTGGTCCTGGACGGCGTGGCCGGCGCGAGCGTGGTCGGCCGCGTGCGGCAGATCGCGCCGGGCATCGACACCGCGCGACGGACCGGCACCGTCTACGTCGACGTGCCGCGGCCCGGCACGCTGCGGGCCGGCGCCTTTGCGCAAGGCCGCATCGTGCTGGGAGAGGCGACCGCGTTGACGGTACCGGCCGAGGCTGTCGTCCGCCGCGACGGGCGCGCCTACGTCTTCCTCGTCGACAAGGACAAACGCGCGCGCGAGCGCCTGGTCGACTTGGGGGTCGAGGTGGGCCAGGAGATCGAGGTTCGCGGTGGCCTCGGCGCCGAAGACGCGGTCGTGGCCAGGGGCGCGGGGTTCCTGAGTGACGGGGACTTCGTGCGCGTCACGACGGATGCGCCGGTTGCCTCCGCCGCGCCACCTGGGAGCGGCAAATGAATTTCTCGGCCTGGTCCATCCGCACGCCCCTGCCGGCGATTCTGATCTTCCTGATGCTGACGGTGTTGGGCCTGGTCGGCTTCAGCCGGCTCGCGGTGTCGCAGTTTCCCGACCTCACCCTGCCCACCATCACGGTCACGGTCACCCTGCCCGGCGCGTCCCCGACGACGATGGAGTCGCAGGTCACGCGCAAGATCGAAGACGCGGTGGCGAGTGTGCCCGAGATTGACGACCTCGTGTCCACGGTGAACGAAGGCGTGTCGGTGACCCGCATCGCCTTCGAGCTCGGCCGCGACTCCACCCAGGCGCTCGACGAGGTTCGCGACGCCGTCGACCGCATCCGCAGCGCCCTGCCGCGCGACATCGAGGAACCGGTCGTGTCGCGTGAGAACGTGGCGGGCGGCGATGTCGTCACGTTTGCGGTCCGCGCCACCGGACTCACGGAAGAGGAACTGAGCTGGTACATCGACGACACGGTGAACAAGCGGTTGTTCGGCGTGCCGGGCGTCGGGACGGTCCGACGGGTGGGCGGCGTGACCCGCGAAGTGCGGGTGGACCTGCGGGCGGATGCGGTGCAGGGCGTGGGCGTGAGTCCCGCCTCGCTCTCGCAGCAGCTCGCGCGCATCCAACAGGAACAACCGGGCGGCCGCACCACCCTCGGCGGTGGCGAGCAGTCAGTGCGCACGCTGGG
This sequence comes from Acidobacteriota bacterium, assembly GCA_031415235.1. Taxonomy (GTDB): domain Bacteria; phylum Acidobacteriota; class Vicinamibacteria; order Vicinamibacterales; family UBA2999; genus CADEFD01. The sequence goes on from JANORI010000231.1 coordinate 4,289, forward strand.
CACCGTCAATACCGCTGGTGACCTGGCGGCGTTTCCCATTGCGCTGCCCGACGGCCGGTCGGTGCGGCTGTCGACGCTGGCCGATGTGCGCGATGCCTATGCCGATCCCACGCAGGCGGCGACGCTCGATGGGCAGCCCGTGGTGGGTCTGGCCGTGCGGCGCACGCTCGGGTCGAGCGAGGTGAAGGTCGGCGACGCCGTGCGCGTCTCCGTCGCGTCACTGCAGGCGAGCGACCCGCGCGTGCAGTTCACCGAAGTGGCCTCATCGACGCCTGAGGCGCAGGCGTCGTTCGACTCGTCGATGACCATGCTGTGGGAAGGCGCGCTGCTGGCCGTGATCGTCGTGTGGTGGTTCCTGCGCGATCTGCGAGCCACGATCATCGCGGCGGTCGCGCTGCCGCTTTCGATCATCCCGACTTTCGCGGCGATGTACTGGCTCGGCTTCAGTCTCAACCTGGTGACGCTGCTGGCGCTCGCCGTGGTCGTTGGCATCCTGGTCGACGACGCCATCGTCGAGGTCGAGAACATCGACCGTCACCTGCGCATGGGCAAGCGTCCGTTCGACGCGGCGCTCGAGGCCGCCGACGAGATTGGTCTGGCGGTCATCGCCATCTCGTGCACGCTGGCGGCGGTGTTCGTGCCGGTGGCCTTCATGCCAGGTATTCCGGGCAAGTTCTTCCGGGAGTTCGGCTGGACGGCGGCAACCGCCGTGCTCTTCTCGCTGCTGGTGGCCCGCCTGATCACGCCCATGATGGCCGCCTACATGCTGCGCCCCCAGACCCACGACCACGGGGACTCGCGCCTGATGCGGGCGTATCTGCGTCTCGCGGATGCATCGCTGCGACATCGCGGGCTCACGCTGTGGGCCGCGTTCCTCGTGTTCGCTGCGTCGCTGGCGATCGTGCCGCTGCTGCCCACGAGCTTTCTGCCCCTGAGCGATGGCCGGCTGAGCGCGCTCGTCGTCGAGCTGCCGCCCGGTTCCGCGCTCGCGACCACGCGCGGCGTGGCTGAAGAGGCCCGGCAGCGCATTGCGGATATCCCCGAGATCGCGCACGTCTTCACCACTGCCGGCAGCGGCGGAGTGTCGGGCGGACCCGGCGGCGGGGGCCGGGTCGACGACGTGCGCAAGGCCACGCTCACCATTCAGTGGAAGCTCGAGCGAGACCGCACGCAGCAGGAACTCGAGGCGGACGTGCGCCGACGCCTGCAGTCGCTGCCCGGAGTGCGACTCAGCTTCCAGGGCGGCGGGCCCGGCCGCAGCCTGCAACTGGTGCTGGCCGGCGACGATCCACGCCTCCTGGCCGACACCTCGCACGCCATCGAGCGAGCCATCCGTCAGCTGCCCAATCTGGGCACGGTCTCGTCGACCGCGTCACTGGTGCGACCTGAGGTGATCGTGCGTCCGGACCCGGCCAGAGCGGCCGCACTCGGCGTGACCACCGCCGACATCGCCGCTGCCGCCCGGGTGGCCACCCGTGGCGACTACGACCAGGCGCTCGCCAAGTTGAATCTGCCCGACCGGCAGGTGCCGATTCGGGTGCAACTGGCCGAAGACGTGTTGGCCGACCCGTCGATGCTGGGACAGCTGCGCGTGCCCAGGTCCAGCGGCGGCGTCGTGCCGCTCTCGGCGGTCGCCACCATCGTGGTCGGCAGCGGGCCGTCGCAGATCGCCCGCTTCGACCGGCGCCGCAACGTCACGATCACGGCGGACCTGAACGGCCGCCCGCTCGGCGACGTCGACGCGCAGGTCAAGGCCCTGCCCGAACTGCAACGGCTGCCACCGGGAGTGACGGTGCAACCGTCGGGGGACAGCGAGGTGTTCCAGGAGCTGTTCCTGGGCTTCGGCGTGGCGATGCTCACCGGCATCGTGTGCGTCTACGGCGTACTGCTCCTGCTCTTCAATCACGCCGGGCAACCGCTCACGATCCTCATTGCGGTGCCGCTCGCGGCGGCGGGCGCGTTTGGCGCGTTGCTCGCGACGGGCACCCAGATCTCGCTCCCAGTGCTCATCGGCCTCATCATGCTCATCGGGATCGCGGTCAAGAACTCGATCCTCGTAGTCGACTACGCGGTCGACGCCATGCGGCTGCACGGGATGTCGCGCCACGAGGCGCTGATTGACGCCTGTCACAAACGGGCGCGGCCCGTGGTGATGACCACGCTGGCGATGATCGCCGGCATGCTGCCCATCGCCTTGGGCTACGCCGCCGACTCCAGCTTCCGGGCGCCCATGGCGATTGCCGTCATCGGTGGGCTGATCACCTCGACGGTACTGAGTCTCGTGGTCGTACCGGCCGCCTTTACGCTGGTCGAAGACGTGGAGCACTGGATCTTCCGAAGGCGCGCGCCACGGCCCGTCGCGATGGCCGGGGCCGAGGTGGCCAAGGGCTGACAGGGCGGGTAGCCCCGCTCGGCGCGATGCGCGCACGCGTCTTCCACGACTTCGCGAAACGTGGCGGCCACGTCTGGCGAGCGCTCGGCAAGCACGTCGGGGTGACGCCACACGAGCGCGATGCCCTGGGCCGACAGCCACTCGAGATCGCGAACACGACCTTGCCGGGAATCACATTCGGCGCGCCGGGAAATGCCTGCACGCGCCCCACCGTGCCGCCTGGTGACCGGCCGTGCTGGTGACGACACGGTTCACCATGTCGACGTAACGCGCGGTGGCCAGCAGGCTGTCGCGCCGGTCGCTCATGACGGTTGTGCCCGCGTGGTTGGCAAAGCCCTCGGCCGTGACCTCCCACTGCCCGATGCCCACGATCCGGTCTCCCATGCGGGCGTCAGGCCGCCGCGATCGTCAGCGGCAGGGCGCCGTGCCACAGTATGTGCGTGCCGACCTGCGACAACTGGTCGAGTCCGTCGGTGATCGTCAGGAAGTGATTGCCGGCCAGCGAACCGGCCTTGCTGGCAAAGTGCGTGCGTCCATAGGCGATGAGCAATTCGGTTTCGCTCAGGCCGCCCGGATACCACAACACCTCGCCGGGATGAGGGTAACTCGTGGCGTTCTCTGGCGCCACGCCGATCGACAGGTCCCCGAGGGGCGCCCACACGGCCTCGCCACTCCAGCGCACGTGAATCACCTGGCTGACAAAGGGCAGCAGCCGGCGGAAGGCCGCGCAGGTGTGAGGCGCGGCGGCCGTTTCGAGCCGCGCTCCGAACCGGTGCGGGCCAAGACTGATGACGACATCGGGCATGTGACTCACTTCGTGCCGAGGGGCCGCAGCTGCTTCCAGCGCTCGATGAACGCCACGGCCGCGTTCACCGACGCTTCGGTTTCGTCGCGGCCGCGTTCCGCCGTGGCCGTCTTCACGTCGAGTGTGCTCCAGACGCCCGTCTCGGTCATGTCTTTGGTAGTCGTGCCCTTCCCCGTCTCCTCGGCTTTCAGCGCCTCGGCCAGGAACACGCGCGTGGCCGTGGGGTCGCCGGCCACGACCTCGGGAAGGATCTTGGCAAGATGCGGTGGCAGCGTGAGCGGCGCCGTGCGACCGGCGCTCAGATTCACCAGGCTGGGCGTGAGATACAGCGACCGCGAGGTCTCGCTGACGCCGGCGTGCCGGTCGAACCCTCGCGGCTCCTGGCGCGTCGAGCGCGTGAGGAACGGCTGCGCGGCGGCGTCGAGTTCAACGGCAATGCCGGGGGTCTCGTGGTTGATGCGATCGACGACGTACTGCACAAGGCTCGCGTTGCCGGCGTGGCCGTTCAGGAACAGGAACCGCTTGAAGCCAGACGCGATCAGGCTCTGTGCCGCCTGGAAGTACACGAGCTGAATCGTCTCGGCCGGCAGCGTGATGGTACCGGGGAACGCCATGTGGTACGGCGAGTTGCCGGGGAACAGAATCGGCGCCACGAGCACGTCGGTCTTCTGGGCGATGAGCTTGGCGCGCTCGAGTCCGCTCAGGAAGTCGGTGCCGATCGGCCCCTGCAGGCCATGCTGCTCGAGCGACGCCACCGTCAGGATCACCATGTCGGTTCGCGTCAGCAGGTCGCGCACTTCTGGCGAGGTCATGTGCGGCAGGTAGTTCTTGACCTTCTGCTCATGCCACAGGGGATTGGCGGGCGCAGGCGCCTGCGCGAACGACATCGACGACGACGCCACCCACAGGGCCATCGCTGCCAGCACACGCACACGGACTCGCAACATGGGATGCTCCTGGTTCAACGGGAACAGGCGCCGCAGCTACTTGCTGCGCACGGCCGTCATCGTCACTTCGAGCCGCGCACCTCGCGCCAGCTCCTTCACGGCCACCGTCGACCGCGTCGGGTAGGCGCCGTTTGGGAAGTACGACTTGTAGAGGTCGTTGTACCTGGCGAAGTCGCTCATGTCGGCCAGGTACGTGGTGACCGCCACGACATCGCCGAGCGACATATCGGCCGCGGCCAGCACGGTCTGCACGTTGGTCATGATCTGCGTCATCTCGGGCTCGAGGCCGCCGGCCACGAGCTGGCCAGACACGGGATCGCCGCCGGTGCTGCCCGACAGATACAGCGTGTCGCCCACCAGAATGCCCGGCACGAGCGGCGACGGCGTGGGCGTGTAGCTGGCGGGCTGAATCACGCGCCTGACCGGCGCGGGAGTACGGCTCTGTTGGCCGGCGGCAAAGCCGGCGCCGGCGATGAGCACCGCCGCACTGACGGCGAGCATGGGCCCGACCGCGCGGCTCGATCTCGTGAACAGCATCATGATGTCTCCCTCAGAACTTTCTTGGACCACCACGGCGCGTCAGCGCTCGCGGGTCGGCGCCGCATCGCCGAAGTACAGGACGTTTGGCGCCTCGGACCGCGCCACGGCGATGTCGAGCCGGCCGTCCTTGTCGACGTCGCCGATGGCCAGGCCATACGCCGTGCCCTTCGCGTCGCCGAACAGCACCGGCGTGAACCGGCGACCGGAGCCATCGTTGAAGAACACGGCCGGACGCGCCTCGATGTAGCCGACGACCAGGTCGGTTGTGCCATCGCCATCCAGGTCGCCAAGAGCAAGCGCGTACGGCGACTTGTCGCCCAGGCCAATGGGCACGGCCCACGACAGGCGGTTGCCAGCCTCGCCGAAATAGACTGCCACGCCCGTCTTCTCGTCGATGGCCACGAGATCTTGCCGGCCGTCGCCATTCAGATCCGCGGCGGCCGACATGCGGATGTGCGCGGTGGCGGGCCCGAACGGCACCCGAGCCGAGACGGGGAACGCCCCCTTCCCCGCGTTGACGTAAACGTGACTCTGGCCGCCGTCGCGATTCGGCACGACGAGGTCGGTGAGCCCGTCGCCTGTAACGTCGGCGGCGGTGATGGTGGTCGCCGATTCGCCCGAGAACTTCTGGCACTCCGCGCCGAACCGTCCTTGGCCCTGATTGAAGCAAATGTAGTTGGCGCCAGGCTTGGCGCCGGTGCGGTTGGCGACCACGATGTCAGGCCGACCATCTCCGTTCAGGTCTGCGATGGTGGCATTGCGCGTAGACCACTCCGGCCGGCCGTAGTTCGACCCTGGGCGGAAGTGGCCCGTGCCGTCATTCAGATACACGAGCTTCGGATCGGGGTCGTCGTTGCTGATGACGACATCCAGGTCGCCGTCGCCGTCGAGGTCCACGAGGTGGCCGGAGTAGGAGCGGTCAGAGGCCGTACCCAAGTCGTGCGCCGTCGGAAATCCGCCGCGACCATCCCCAAGCAGCACGCGGTCGACCAGTGGCCAGTGACGCCCCTTGGCAAGCACGATGTCGGCATGGCCGTCGCCGTTCACGTCGCCGATGCTGGCGTTGGCCGACGTGTCTGCCGTGGTCTCGAGCAGCACTGACCGGTCGTACTGCGGCAAGGCGGCCTGCACCGCGCGGCGCGGCGGCACCCCGTCGAAGTAGTCCACGATCTGACGGGCGACGTGGCCGATGCGGTCCTCGGCCTCGCCGTACGACCCCGTGATGCCGTTCACGAAGAACGAGATCACCACCGTGCCCGAGCGCGTCGACACAAGGCCCACGTCGTTGGCGATCACGCCGCTATCGCCGGTCTTGTGGGCGACCGGCACGTCGAGGAAGTGCGGGAGGCGCCTGCTGCCGGCCTGCTGCCGGCCCAAGATCGTCTTCATGGCGGCGGCCCCGGTCCTTGACGTGAGCGTGCCGCGTTCAATCGCTTCGAGCAGCCGGCCGGTTTCATGCGGCGTCATGTCGCCCAGCCAGTAGTTCCGGTCTTCGACCGTGAGCCGGTTGCGATGCTGGGCCAGCGTGCGTCGATTCGCGGGGTCGCGCACAGCCTCGACCCACTTCGCACGGGGTCCCGTGAACAGGTCCGCGTAGAGGTCGAAGAGCGCGCTGTCTTGCGACGCGTACTGCAGCCCCGTGGTCTCCTCAGGCGTCAGCGTCGCGAACTCGGGGTTGAGAAGCGTCAGCAGCTTCTGACGATACTCGTGGCCACGATTCATCATCCGCGTGCGCGTGAACCCATTCATTGTGAGCCACGCGTTCAGGGCCGCCACGCCGCCGATCCGCTCTACCAAGAGGTCGGTGGCCGTGTTATCGCTCGTGATCACCATCTCGGTGAGCAGGTCGCGGTAGGTCGGGTTCGACCCGAGGTCGTGAAACTGAAAGATGCCGCTGCCGTCACGCAGGTCGGCGCGACGAATCTGGACGCGCTCGTTCAAGTCGAGCGTGCGTTCATCGGCGAGTTGAAACGCGCGAATCAGGATCGCGACCTTGATGACGCTGGCGCTGCTGAACGACTCGTCGCCGCGCACCGACGCCTCTTCGCCAGTGCCCAGATGCTTGACGTACACACCGGTTCTGGCCGGGAAGCGGGCCAGCTCAGACTCGAGCAGCCGCGCGAGACCGCTGGGTGGCGCTTGCGCCGACAGGCCGGCGGCCAACGGCAGCAACAGGATCACAGCACTCGTTTGCAGGCGCATCAGGCTCACCTTTCAGGTCGAGCCGAATGGTAGCGCCAAAACGCGATGCCGGCTCAACCCGCGATTCTGGGGACCAGCTTCTCTCGGCGCGTTCCGTTTCCCGGCAGCGGATCGTGTCTTGTCTACGCGACCAATCCAGTCGACGCGAGTGTTCTCGTCCGCCTTTCTCTCGGCCGTATAATCGCGGCACGCTTGGCCCTCTGTCCACTGAGGCAACCCGTGAAAGCACACGAGCATCAGCAGCTGCTGCAGACCCTGCGGACTCGCTTCGAAAAATACCCTCGCCGTCATCCTGGCGTGTCTTGGGCCAAGGTTCAGGCGAGGCTCGGAGCCAGCGCGGATGCCTTGCGGTCGCTGAATGGCATGGAAGGGACCGGCGGCGAACCTGACGTAATCGGCCAGCAAGGCGCAGACGGCCGCTTCACCTTCTGCGACTGCGCGGCGGACAGTCCTACTGGGCGCCGCAGCCTGTGCTACGACCGCGAGGCGCTCGATGCCCGCAAACAGGCCAAGCCATCGGGTAGTGCGATCGAGATGGCCGCGGCGATGGGTATCGAGATCCTTACGGAGGACGATTACCGCGGGCTGCAAGCCGTCGGCGAGTTCGACCTGAAGACCTCGAGCTGGCTACAGACGCCGGCCGACGTCCGAAGACTGGGAGGGGCGCTGTTTGGCGATCGGCGCTACGGCCAGGTGTTCACGTATCACAACGGCGTGCAGTCGTACTACGCCGGCCGCGGTTTCCGCGGTCTGCTGCGCGTGTGAGCGTCGAGGGGAACTACGGCGCCCATCGCCTCTTCGTAGCACACGACCGGCAACCCGTGGAAGGTACGGCTAGGCGACATGTCGGTCGAACCATCTATTGTGCGGTAACGAGGACGCGATCGCCGGAGGGCGTCGCGAAGTCGATGAGCACGCCCGGTCCGAGGCGCTCTCGATGTCTTCAGCCGACGAAGTGGTCGCCGGTTGGTTGAGCACGACCCACGGACGATAGCAACACGGGCAGGGTCTGGAGTGAAGGAATGGGCGTTGTCCGTTGTCACCGGCCATCCCGGTCGCGTCGGTCTCACCGGTCTCGCCGGCACGCGTCGTGCGCCCTCGCCGCCGGCCTGCCAGCCTCAGCGGGTGCGCTGCAGCTCGCGCGCCATCGCCACGAGCTGTTCGAAGGCTGCGCCCCAACCCTCGTGAAAGCCCATCTTCTCGTGGGCCTGGCAGGCCGCCGGGTCCTTGTGCAGCGCCGTGGCCGTGTACTTCGTGCCCGTGCCGTGCGGCTCGATGGTGATGATGGCCGTGAAGGGCCCTGCCCCGGACGTATCGGGCGTGGTCGACGGGCGGAAGCCGGGTGCGAGCGCGCTCGTCCACACGAGCCGCGACGGCGCGACCACTTCCAGATAACAGCCGATGTTCTCCTGCTGCTGGCCCTCGGGGCCGCGCATCACGGTGCGGAACTGGCCGCCGGGCCGCAGGTCGATCTCGCACTCCGGCGTCGTCCAGGGACGCGGACAGAACCACTGCTTGAGGTGCTCGGGCGAGGTCCAGGCCAGCCACACAAGATCGGGCGGCACATCGACGATGCGTTCCAGCACGAGGTCGAGCGAGGGGTTCAGCACGTACGGGGCAGTCATGAGCGCTCCTTCT